>JAGRAK010000296.1 GCA_020434645.1 Bdellovibrionales bacterium
AATACTCCCATAGAAGAGTTAAATGAATCCCTCCCTCAATTGCGAAATCTAGCACTGGGCATGAGCAATTTTCTCAGCCATATTCTTGAGTCTCGTGACGGAGAGTTTTACTCTCAGTATGATTTAAAAACTAAGACACCGGTGAAAAATAGCTCTAACTTTAATGTGCAAGTTGCCGGAATTCGGGCTTTACTTAAATCGAGTGAGTATTTCAGGCTTAATTCTTATAAAATGTCGGTGATCAATGCCTATCTCTATTTAAATCGTGAAATGTGGAATCCTAAAACTGGCTTTTACACCCTGAGTGGCAATCGCCCCGTCACTCGCTTCGAAGTTACAAAAGCACTATCTGTACTGAAACCACTGACTGATGAGCCGCTACTAGATGCAGCCTCACGAAATCAGCTAAAAACCCTACTGCATTCGTGGTCTAGTGCACTTTAGCACTACCCAAACTCAGGCTTTTTATATATGAAACCCTACTGACTTAAATATGTTTTTAAATAAACAACATAGTCGTCCTGCTGTTTTTTAGTCAGCGCAATAGAGCCGTTATTCTTACAGCGATCAAAAGCAGCCATTCGGCTCAAACCATTCACTTTCTGACTCATTAAATTGCAACCACGAAAGCCTAAATTCAGTTTGCAATAAAAGGCATTCTCACTTGGCGTAAAGGCATCAGGTCCAAGTGGGTTCTTCAGGCAAAGCTCTTCAAAGACAACCAGTGACCCTTTATAGGGCTCCTGACCCAATACAAGAGTATCTAATTTTCTGCGCGGTATATGAGAGTAAATTTGCTCGATATCACGCGGCTCAAGCACAACCCCCGACTTAGATGCACAAATAGAATAGTTTCTTTCACGTTCAGCAAAATCATTATCTAAGTGCCCCACTGACATCATAAAAATACAGCCCATAAAAGCATATCGCTCTTTAAAGTTACTGCCGACTCTTTTTTTATTAGCCAAAATTCTTGTGATATTATTTTTGTCGCCCAGTAACGTGATCAGCTGCTTGGTAATATCTAAATGCTTGGCGGCGACCACATCCAGTGACGCAATTAAAGGTGCGGCTTTCACAGCACCCGCGCCTTTTTCTTGAATCGCACTCATCTTGTCAACAAACTGAGCTGGAGTCGCCTGCGCCGGCACATATATGGCCATCAAAAGTACTGCTATCATAATATTTTTCATAATTCTCTCCACAAATAATTAAAATTTAAGAAACGATTAATCTTTCTGATACTTAATTTTATACCTCTCCGGAAACGAATTTCGTCGTCCGTAGAACACACCCTGATTAGCTGAAACACCCAATCCCTCAATCGGAGCGGCCACATCAGTTGATACACGCTCAAGACCAGGAAGGAGGATCACTTGTCGCACCATCTCAGGAATCATAATCTGAGCCAAGTAATCACCCAAACATCGGTGCAAGCCATAACCAATATTCATTTCGCGATCGGCATCTGGACGATCATAAATAAACTGATCCGGCTGATAAACACGTCTTGGATCATTCATGGCTGATTGAGTGGCAATCAAAACACGGTGTCCCTTTTTAAGTACGACACCATTAATAACGGTATCTTTCTCTATGTATCGCACGACAAAAGGGTTAATGGGGTGAAATCGCAAAGCCTCCCAAACATAATCTGAAAACACACTGTCTTGAATAGGATCTGAATTTCTAATAGATCGAGCTGCTGCCTTAGCCTGTGCAAGAACATTTGGCATTTTCAATAATTGGTTCACTGACTGCACCACGGCCGCATTAGAGGTTTCAACCGCGCCAACAAGACCACCAATAATGCTTGTACGCACTCGATCTCTAGCTGTTTCACCGTTTTCAGCACCATCAATATCAATTGAGTCTAATTTAATCATTCTAGATAAAATCGTATCCGTTTCTGGATTTTTTAAATAGGCTTCATTGTACTGAATATGCTTACGTAAAAAATCATGCATTTCTTTGCCTGCTAAGACACCTTGTTCTTGCACGTATTTCGCTTCTTTTTGTCTAGCGCGAAGATCAGAATTGAGGCTACCTAAGATGGCAGCAAAATATTCTTCAAATGAATCAGGAGATCGGCGCAGTGCTACGTTATGAAAAAAACTGTCTTGAGTTCTGTATGACCAACTCTGAAGCTCATCAACAGATGCCGGAAAACCAATATACGTTTGCACAAGTTCAACCGGCACAACTCGTCCTACTTGGCTAACAAGCTCAAGTGTACCATCACTACTTGTACGATTAGCAATTGCGTAAGAAGTAGAATTTCGAACAATCTCCTGAACTCGCGGATAATCAGCAGGACTCATAAGTTTTCTCATCCATGCTTTTTCTTTTATGTTGTAATAGTCATATGGCGTAACGGCGGCATCGGCATCACGATTAAGCATATACTCGCCAACCCCGGGTTGCATCCGATCACGATAGTCGCGAACAGAAAATACAGTGGGCTGATTGAGCATATTGCGCACATCTTCATCCAGTGTCACCATATACATCTTAAGATCTGGAAACTCGATTACAGGTTGCTTTGTACGCAACTCTTTAAATAGTTGAACAGGCAAAACTCGAACCATGCCGATCAATCTG
>JAGRAK010000297.1 GCA_020434645.1 Bdellovibrionales bacterium
ACAAATCACAAGGCAATGGTCTCAATGCCGCCATATCAGATCGTCTACAGAAAGCGGCTCAAATTATTATCTAAACAAGACTGGCTTTCGGTTTGAAGGTGCTATATACCTATCACTACTTCTAAACATACCGGGGGGATCCAAATATGTTTTTATTTATGCGACTGTTCTGTCGTGCTTTACCGACTCAAGCACTCAAGCTCGTTATTTCGTTCACAGTTGTGTTTTCTTTTGCACAATCACTTTTAGCTCAATCATTAGAAGAGCCACAAGCAACAGAAGATGAGATAACAGTAAACTCTGCAACCGGAGATGAGACTTGGGACTCCACATTAGATGAAGCAAAAGAGCACGGTGTTCTCACTGAAAACAATCTTGAACAGGTAGATAAAAAGGGAACGGCATCACTAAGTAAATTCATGAACCTATTGCAAGAGCTCAGCATTCATTATTCTTTAGGAGGCAGCCAAGACCTTATCGATGGGTTTGGCGTAAAACTTAAATACTCAACAAAAACTGAACCTGCATTCTACGGAAAATATTTTTCACGCTCTGACAAGTGGGAGATTCGACCGAATCTCGATATTCTCGAAATTTTAGGCCAAGACACCCCCGCAAAACTTGGCATTAGTTTAGGCCTCGAAGTCGATTTCAATCAGTTCTTTGAAAAATATGAGGATGCCCTAAACCCACTAAACCAATACACACCTCTTCACCTCCCGCTCACTTCGCAAAAAGCAATTGAGATGTTAAAGCCTGGTGATCTCGTTTCATTCGATGGCGAGATGAGCGTCTTCTATGGCTACCGCGATGTATTTAAGTACTTTAGTGACAACCTCAAGCTCGTGCCAACTGTTGGCGGTATTATGAGCGGACACTTTCGCGTATATGTATTTCGTGCTGATAAAGAAAAAGTACGATTGCGTATCGGTGCTGTTCGAAATAATCCAAAATTTATTCGCGCTGAAGTGGGATTCTTAGATTTATTAGATTTAGGCTGGGGGCCACTCACAAGCTTTATAACACGTGCTCTTAAACTAAAAAGCCTAGCTGAAGTTGAAATAGAAAAATACAATCGAGACACCCTACTGAGTGATTTCACTCTCGACATGCGCGATCAGCGAGTAAAAGATGCCTATGATAATCTTTTTTCTTTAGAACGACAGCAACAGGCATTACTTAAAACAGCAAATCCCTTCAGCACAGACCGAACTCTTAGAGACAATCTTTACGTCAATGTTGAACGTCTCATTGAACTTTCAATCGACACAGCTAAAGACTTAGAGCCTGCGGTCATCATGAACTTTAGCGGATCTAACTTTGCAACCGGCAAACAGAAGAAGGCCGAAGGTGGTGCTTCAATTATTGCGCGCGCTCAAAATGAAATGACCAGTCAGTATAACAACCTCAAGCAAGTTCTTTACGATATCGATGGGGTGGAGACGCAAAGATATTTTGTGTTCCCAAGCTGGGATGAAGCACACAAGCATTCATCTCTTGCCACTTTGTGGGAAGAATCGGACGAACGCTATTCAAATATAATTTATGAAGCTGACCAAGATTACAACATTGTGAAATTTGCCAACATCGGCTTTTATCATGACTACACTGACAAAAAGTTTGATCAAAAAGAAAATGCCCGAATGCTTCGTGACTATGAAAAAGTTTTGCCAGCTAAGCTATTTGCTGAGTATGAAAAATATCTTGCACAAAATAAGTGGTTGATTTTGGCAAAACAAAAGAAAAATGTTCGCATAAAAAGTCGATATTTCATTCATGACAAAGGCCTTCAATATGCCGAAAATATGCGCCGAGGTGAGTTCGAAAGTCGGCTATTGGCTGAAGTTCAAGAAATGGATAAAGACGTTAAGCACTTGAAGCTTGTTCGCAGATACGATCTTCATGCCGGATGTTTAAATCGATATGGTTATATATCAGATCGTGAAGGTTACCATGTCGGACCGAACATCTTGAGACACTGTCGAAATATCGAGAATGCAGCACAAGCCCTAGAAGAGGCCTTTGACTCACGTCGCAACAAAAATGATCGTAACAAGAGCTTTGTTTCACTTTCAAAAAATAATCTCTTTCAAATGCTGGGGCCGGGCATTTTATTTGACATGATTCCAGACGATAAACTGAAAGAGGTCACGTATTTTGAGATCACAATCAACTCTTCTGATCTTAAGACAGCCTTGGCCTACCGCTATGGCGAAGCTGAAGACAGAAAGCTTTATGAGATGATCTTTCAAATTGAAGACATCATGGGTGGCAACCCGCCAGATTTGAGACTCGCGGGACCTACAGAGACGACGACCACTCGCATATATGGCGGCAACGGCCACTAACCCGAAGTTTGTGGCTACTATAAAAAACTAGTAACTTAATTTTAATTCAAGCGCTGGAGGCTGAGCTCTAGCGTTTCAATCTTAGAGCTAAGCTCCGTCAACGTCGCACGACCCTGCTCTACAACTTCTACCGGAGCATTCTTAACGAAATTTTCGTTTTGCAATCGCGCGCTCAAGCCTGACATTTCTTTTTGAAATTTCTCAATG
>JAGRAK010000298.1 GCA_020434645.1 Bdellovibrionales bacterium
AATGTTGGTGGCGCGTCGGGCAGACCGATTAAAAGAAATTCAAACTGAGCTTTCAAAAAAAACAAAAGTAATTGTGTGTGAACTTGATATTACAGATAGTCAGGCTGTTGATAAGTTTGTAGCAAGTCAAAGCGAGTGGCTCACGCATATTGACGTTCTCATTAATAATGCGGGGCTCGCTCTGGGACGAGAGCCATTTCAAGATTCTAAAATAGAAGATGCTGAGGCCATGCTCGCGACGAATATTTTAGCACTTTTGAGATTCACTCATAAAGTTTTACCAAATATGATTAAAAAGAAATCCGGACATATTTTAAACATGGGCTCTATTGCTGGCAAGACAGCCTATCAATCCGGTACGGTGTATTGCGCGACAAAGGCAGCCGTTCATATGATCACAGAGGCTCTTCGTATTGATCTTGGCGGCACAGGAGTTCGAGTGAGTACAGTGGCGCCGGGGCGCGTGGCCGAGACTGAATTTTCGGTCGTGAGATTTAAAGGTGATGAAGATAAGGCTCGTCAAGTTTATGAGGGCTATCGAACGATGTCTTCAAAAGACGTGGCCGAAGCAATTGCCTGGATTCTGGATCGTCCATCAAATGTTAATATTCAAGAACTGGTGATTATGCCAACGGATCAGCCTTCTGCGACGATGCTCGCGCCCGTTCGTTAATAGTCGCGCCAATAGCAGAGACAAATATTAAGATACCTCCGCCAAGTTGTAGAGGTGAGATGACTTCTTTTAGTAGCAGTACAGCAAATATTGCAGCAAATGGAGACTCCATTAAATAAATCATGCTAGCGACAGAGGGCGTTAATATCTTTTGTGCACGAACTTGAAGTGCAAAAGCGAGTAGAGTTGATCCCAATGTTACGGAGAGCATGCCAAAAATCGCGAGGTTATCAAAAGCGCGAATGTAGAGGGCACCATAAAATGGCACAAGCAAGAGCGCGCTCAGAGCTGACCACAAACTTTGATAAGCATTAAAAAGAAAAGCAGATTGAATTTTATTTTGTATGCGTCCTATCCAAATAATTTGTAAGGCGGCAAATATAGCGCAAACAAAAGTTAAAATATCGCCTATGTTAAAGTCCCCCATTTCAAATTGAATCATCAGAGCTGTTCCGACAAGTGCAAGAACGACCCAGAGACCATGAATCATAGGGATTTTTCTTTTAAAAAATATTTTTTGAAAAAGTGGAACGAGCACAACATAAAGCGTGGTTATAAAACCACTGTTTGTGGCGGTAGTCAGTTCAAGGCCCCAGGTCTGAAACGCCAGGGTCATACTTAGAAAAAAACCAGGGAGCATGCTGTATATAAAATGTGTGCGATGACTTACGGCTGGAGCATGGGGAGTCAATATTTGATATACTTTGTATAAAATAATTCCAATTATAAAAGCGGCACTGAATCGAACAACGGTGAGTGAAATGGGGTCAATACTTTTGAGAGCCCATACGGTGGCGGTGAAGCCGAATCCCCAAATCACTGCGGCTAGAAAAAGTTCTGAAAAAGCTTGCGCACTTTGATAAATTTTAGGCTGCTTATTAGACATGGGCGGCATTCAACCGGTAATCAAAATAATTATAAAGACATTTTATAACATAGTCTTGTTGCTCAATTGTAAGATCCGGATAGAGCGGGAGTCTTAGTATACGCCCGGCAAGATTGAGAGTCTTAGAAAGGTCGCTGCCCGCTCTCCCGTACTTTTTACCGGCGCGCGATGAGTGCAGGGGCTCATAGTGAGAGGTAACCGAAATGCCATTGCTATTCATGTGTTGTATGATTTTGTTGCGTGTTTCTTCGTTTTTAACAATGACATAATACATATGTGCGTTGTGCTCGCAGGTATCCGGCACAAATGGGCGCGTGATAAAGCCATTATTTTCAAGTTCTCTAAGCTGGTGATGGTAGCGGCTCCAGATAGACATTCTGAGCTGAGTAATGTTTTCTGCGGCTTCGAGTTGAGCAAGCAAGAATGCCGCAGAGATTTCACCTAAAAGAAATGATGATCCCAAATCGACCCAAGTGTACTTATCAACCTCGCCACGCAAAAATTGACTTCGATTGGTTCCTTTATCTCGCAGGATTTCAGCTCGATGCACCATTTCGGGGGCATTGACTATGAGCGCGCCACCTTCTCCGCAAACAATGTTTTTTGTATCGTGAAAACTGATGGCGGCAAGTGAAGCTTTGGCTCCGACGGGTTGCCCTTTGTATTTCGAAAATATGGCTTGAGCAGCATCTTCAATTATTTTTAAATTATACTGGCCTGCGATCTCAATTATTTTATCAATTTCGCACCCCACCCCAGCATAGTCCACAGGTATTATAGCTTTAGTTTTATTGGTAACGGCTGAGGCGATTAAATCTGGATTTATATTGAGAGTTTTTGGATCAATATCAATAAAAACAGGTGTAGCCCCCCGAAGTACGAGTGCTGTAGCCGTAGACGGGAACGTATATGATGGCATTATAACTTCGTCGCCGGGCTGGATATCAGCCAATAAGGTGGCCATTTCAAGTGCGGAGGTGCAAGAAGGG
>JAGRAK010000299.1 GCA_020434645.1 Bdellovibrionales bacterium
TCAAGGCTTCGACACGCGCCTCATTGTTGGCGGGTAAAAATCCGACAAATACAAATTGATTTATTCTTTGTGAGCTAAGGCTTAGCAGTGTCATCAGACTTGAAGCGCCGGGGGCTGAACTCACTTGAATGTTATTTTTTCGGCAACGCTCAATGAGTTCGGCTCCGGGGTCAGAAAAGCCGGGTGTTCCGCAATCTGAAATTAAGGCCACATTTTTTTCTGCACAAAGTTTGACGAGCTCATCAATATCTTTTTTATTTGAGTGCTCGTTAAGTAAGTAAATCTCTCGCTGCTCTAGGCCTAATTTTTTAAGCATAGTGGAGGCTACGCGGTGCTCCTCGCCGATGAGGATATCGCATGTCTTGAGCAGTTCAAGTGCTCGAAGTGTTATGTCAGAATAGTTACCAATAGGGGTTGCGACTATAAATAGCATCGGAGGTATCTAGCATAGATTTGGGGTATGTAAAACTACTTTACGGGGGCTCCTGTGTAAGGGTAGGATTTTGCCATGCAGACTGAAATACCGGAGCATTTACGAGAACATATTGCTGAGCAAAACTATGAGCTTTATTCAGCGATTGATCATGCCAGTTGGCGCTATATTATGCGCATTTCAAAAGCTTTTTTTAAAGATCATGCTCACGAGAAGTATATTACAGGGCTTGAAAAAACGGGCATCACAACAGAGCGTATACCTAAAATCAGTGAGATGGATGAGAAGCTAAAAAAGATGGGTTGGCGCGCAGTGACTGTGTCTGGTTTTATTCCGCCATCCGTGTTTTTAGAATTTCAAAGTTTAAGTATTTTGCCGATTGCTTGCGATATGCGCTCACATGAACACCTTGAGTACACGCCGTCACCAGATATTGTTCATGAGGCCGCAGGGCATGCCCCCATAATTTCTGATCCGAGCTATGCTTCGTATTTGCATAAATTTGGTGAGATCGCTCGCAAGGCTATTTTTGCTAAAGAAGATATCGAAGTTTATGAAGCCATTAAATATTTATCTGACATAAAAGAAGCTCCTGGCACAACTGAAGAAGAGATTAAAAAAGCTTATAATCAGTTAGACGCGGCTTGTGCGCGAGTCTCTTACGTGAGTGAGGCGGCCAAGCTTTCGCGTCTGGGTTGGTGGTCGATTGAGTATGGTCTTGTTAGAGAAAATAATGAATTTAAAATATATGGAGCAGGCCTTCTTTCTTCAATTGGTGAGAGTTACAATGCCATCGTAGGAGATGTTAAAAAAGTTCCGCTTGATATTAACTGCGTTGATGTTGACTACGATATCACAAAACCCCAGCCACAACTTTTTTATGTCGAAGATTTTAAGCAGCTTGAAGGAGTGATCGAGGAGCTCGCAGCCACTATGGCTTATCGCCTGGGTGGTGTGAAGGGGCTGGAGCTCGCTAGAAAAGCGAGTACAGTGAATACGGTTGAGCTTGATATGGGTTTACAGATCAGCGGCGTTCTTTCAAACTACATTGTAAACGACAGTCTTGAGCCTATTTATCTGCAGTTTTCAGGGGCAACGCAACTTTCATATCAAGATCAAGAGCTTGCGGGTCATTCAGCCCAATATCATAAAGAGGGTTTTGGCACTCCGGTGGGTCGATTAAAAACTCCTAAAAGTGCCGACAAAATTAATGTAGGTGCAATGTGTGAGCTCGAATTCGAATCAGGAGTAAAGGTTGTCGGAGAGTGCATTTCAAAATTAGAAAAAGAGAATAAGTGTCTCATAATATCATTTAAAAACTGTACAGTTCGTTATGGCGATCAAATATTATTTCAGCCAGAATGGGGCACCTTTGATATGGGGTGTGGTCATGATGTCACTTCAGTTTTTGGGGGCGCAGCTGATCGTGGGGCTTATATGCGCTCTACGGGTCAGTTAAAGGGTGAGATTAAAAAACAACATTCTAATGTGACCAATATCAATTCTGAACTTGTGCCTCTTTATGCACAAATCCGCGAGTTGCGCGAGCGGGGAGTGGCTGCTGCTGATTTTTCAACTATTGAGCAGGTCTTTGTGAGTTTGGATAAAAACTTTCAACTAGACTGGCTTCTTCGACTTGAAATTCTAGAATTACTAGAGAGCGATATTCTAAAATCAGCGAAAGCCACAGTGTTAAAAGAAAAAATTAAAGTGCAACTTGATAAAATAAGTCAGAAATCAGAAGTTTTGGCGACACTTATTCGCCGCGGCCTCGAAGTAATTTAGAGCACTTACTGATTTTAGATTTAATTTTATCCTTAGCTTGATGGCCGTTTCGTAAAAGTGTATTCACAACTGGTTGTGCTTCAAGAGCAATCATATAGGTCAAACCAAAGCTAGCAAGAGACTTCATAAGCTGAGTGCTTATCTCTGCGTTTGGATCCCACATAGAGTTTGAAAGTGCCACAAAAAGAACCGTACTGACTAAGGCTCCAAACTGATTCATTGTTGTTTGAATTTTTGAATTTGCGATTGTTGAAACTGGTGGGTTTTGTAGCGAATAAATAGAGAGTTCGCGAGCGAGCTCCAAATCATAATAGTCATTATTGATATTAA
>JAGRAK010000029.1 GCA_020434645.1 Bdellovibrionales bacterium
AAATATGAAGCCCATCCATGGGCTCCAAAGGTTAAAAGCAGACCTAAAACCGGCCACAAGAGCTAGTTTTGGGTGTTTTCCACTTCCCCCCACTTATTTCCACTTTACCATGTTGTGGGGTTGCGTCAAGATATATGGATGATGCATGAATGTCCTAAATGTGGATTCGTCCAGCCGCAAGACCAGTACTGCGCCAATTGCGGCCTGGATATAGATAATTACAAACCTGCACCGGCAACACTGCTTCAAAAACTGGGCAAAAATACAGTCCTGCAACTTTCAATACTTGTTGCTGTCGTGCTTGCGCTCACCACATATGTTTTTCTAAAACAAAGAGAGGCTATTGAAAAACATTTCGCAATAAGTCCGCAAAGTATTGAAGAGCTTGTTTCAATGACCGACACCAATAGCGAAGAGCCCGTTGTCACTGAGGCTGCTGAAGCGAGTGTTGAACCCGATTCATTTGAAAATGACGAATCCACAACGACACCAACTGAAGATGCAACGGCAACTGCAACGCCACCTGTTGCTGGAGTTTCAGCAAAAGATAAAAAAGAAAAACTTGATCTAGTTATTACATTCGCTGAAGCCTCAAATACTACACTTCAACAACTCGCAAGTGAGGGGCAAATACTCAATGAGACGGCGCAAAGACGCTCTTTCATAAATTCAAACATTGATTCTATTAATAAATTAAAAGAGCGCGATACGGAGTTTCGTATTTTATCTGGCGGAAGCTCGCATCACCTCGCGATTACAAATCCCATCTCTTTTGATTTTATGCACATTAGTGGCGCAACCAATGATGATGTGGGGCTCAATCTCGAAATCACACCCGTTTCAATTACCGATACCCATGTTGAAATAAACCTAACTGGGCAATTATTTCTGAAGGCCGAAAACGGCTCCACAATCGCAAGTCAAGAAATAAACGCAAACTATATCTTCCCAAATAAAAGCACTTTGCTGATGGTGGGCTTTCTCCCGAGACAAGCCGTGCGACAAGAAGATTTACATGGTTTTTCTAACACGCCGCTTGCTATATTGGAATCACTGCAATTCATTAATGGTCTCACAGACTTCGTTATTTTTATCCAAGTGAAATAAAAATAATAAGAAAATGACACACATTTAATCTTGCAACTCATAGGCCTGACTGCTTTTATTTGAGGATGTTTGGATTATCTAATTTTGGTTTTCATAACCACGGTCAAATTGAAGTTATTTGCGGCTGCATGTTTAGTGGCAAAACTGAAGGCTTAATAACACAACTCAGGCGTGCTGAAATAGCGAAATTGCGCTTTCAGGTGTTCAAGCCTGAAGTGGATACACGCTACTCTACAGATGAGGTCGCCTCTCATAATAAGTCGCGCTTTCCGGCTATAAATGTCACTAAAGCTGAAGACATCTATTCGCATATTGAACCTTACACTCAAGTTGTGGGCATAGATGAAGCCCAATTTTTTGATATTAAAATTGTAGAAGTCGCCGGAAAACTTGCCGAATCTGGAAGACGCGTCATCGTTGCCGGCCTAGACACCGACTGGAAGGGGCAGCCCTTTGGCCCAATGCCTCAGCTTCTGGCTGTGGCTGATGCCATTCACAAGCAATATGCCATATGCGTGGTGTGTGGAGCCCCGGCTACACGCACTCAGCGCACAGTGAGCACTGACGAGCAGTTTTTATTAGGCTCTACTGACGCCTATGAGGCTCGGTGCCGAAAACACTTTGACCCAGAATTGAGCCTGCGCATTAAGCAAACGAAATCACTTGATTTAAACCCCGTTTTACATGAAACCTGATACCTCATATGGAAAACTTAAAACTTAAAACTATTATCACTGAAAAAGAAATCCAAAAGCGCATTGCCGCAATGGGTGCTACACTTACAGATAAATTTAAAGGCAAAGAGGTTGTAGCTGTTTGTATCTTAAAAGGCTCCTTCGTATTTTTCTCTGATTTAATCCGACAGATTCAATGTGATATGGTTTGTGACTTCATGGGGCTCTCAAGTTATCACAATAAATCTTATACATCTGGCGAAGTGAAGCTCACTCTCGATCTTAACAGCACAATTGAAGGCCGACATGTCTTGCTTGTTGAAGATATTATCGACACGGGCATCACAATGAACTACCTACAACAAATCCTTGAGCCGCGTAAGCCAGCCAGCATCACGACTGTCACTCTACTGCACAAGCCCGAAGCAAAAAAAGTAGACTGCACAGTTGATCTCGTTGGGTTTAAAATTCCAAATGATTTTGTGGTGGGCTACGGTCTTGATTATCAAAATCACTACAGACAATTGCCGTATATCGCTCAAGTTGAAAATCTAAATTAAGGCTTCAGTAATTCTAAAACAAGTTTGTCAAAAAGAACTTTTGAATCATATGTTTCTTTTGCTCCACCGTTATATAAAAATATAAATGAGTACATTTCGCCACTTGGGGCGCTAGCAAAACCGCCCAGCCCAGCCACACCTGTTAAATGCCCAGTTTTCGCTCGCACCTGACCATTCAACTCGTCTTTACCCATTCTACGCTTCAAAGTACCGTCGACTCCTGCAATCGGAAGACTTGAGAGGTACTCGGGGTAAACTTTAAAATTATTTTTAACTTTTAATAAAATCCTGAGTATATCATTCGGTGCAAACTTATTTTTTCGCGACAAACCTGAAGGATTAAAAATTTCGGCATCCTTCACTCCACTTTCTTTAAGATATGCGCGCAAAACATCGACACCTTTTTCCATTGTTCCCGGCTCGCCTTTAATTTCAACCCCTAAGTTTTTAGTTAGTATTTCGGCTATATAGTTATTTGAAAATTTCATCATACTGTAAACGAGATCACCAATAGGCTTACTTTTATAAGTGGCAACGACTTCGGCTGACTTCGGCGTGACGCCAGATGAGACACTGCCCTTTACAACAACTCCTCGACGCTTCAGAAACTCTCGAAATTGTTGCCCCGCCCAAACTTCAGGTTTTGTAATGCTCTTATAAGATACAAATTCAGATGCACTTAAGCCCATTGTGCCGCTGACCATTATCTCTTCTGCTTTATATTTTTTATTATATCCCAAATTGCTAACTTGAATAGACGACTTGCTACCTGCAGAAGTTTTAGTCTTATTTATAATTCGAATATACTCAGACTCTGGATCGGCAAAAATAACAGCCGGCTCACCACTCTTTGCTCCCGGTCGAACAAAGATATTCACTGCACTCCAGTTAAAAGTCATAGCTCCTATTGGTGAATCATATGCTCGGTCAACACGGTCTTGATCACGGCTGAGATCAAAGCGCACACTATCAAATCGACTATCATCCACAATGATATCACCACTGACTTCACGAATACCAGATCTCATAAACTCGTTAACTAAAAACCACATCGACTCAGAAACAAAGCCAGCATCTCCACCACCTCGCAGATAAAGATCACCACTGAGAATAGACTTTTTAATTTTGCTTCGCTCTGCTAGCACACTCGTCATAAATTGGTGGCCAACCTCAAACTTCTCTAGCGCTGCCGCGGCCGTGATGATTTTAGTAAGTGATGCCGGCATAAATTTTTTGTCAGCATTCACTGCAAACACAGTCTCACCATGCTCATTGGCCACAATCAAACCTAGATTTTTTTGTGAGATTGAACTGGACTCGACTATTTTCTTTAATGATTTATCTTTATCGCGCACCTGCGCAAACACGACCTGTGCCGATAAAACGAAAAACAAAATGATCAGAGCTTGCCTTTTCTTCATAGATTTTATTCTATAATACAATGACTCGCAAAGAATGGTACCTCAATTTTTCAATAATAGGCTCAATATGGCTCGTCGACTTTCTTACCAAAATGGTGGCAATGGAGCACATACGTGGCCTTAAGTTCTGGGGCCCCTTTGGAGTAGTTCTTCACTTTAATCCAGGCGCCATGTTGGGGGCATTCTCTGGGCTCCCACCTCTACTCCGAATTGTTTCACTATCAACTGGCGGCGCATTTTTATTTTTTATTTATTTAGCGATACAATATTTAATCCCGGTAAAAGCCTCAGCCTTACGTTACGGAATGTCTATTTTACTTGGCGGCATACTTGGCAATGTTACAGATCGAATCTTACGCGGCTCAGTGACTGATTTTTTACTTATTGGCTCAGTCTCTAGCTCAACTCCAGCATTTAACGTGGCCGATGCGATTCAATGGGTTGGCTACCTTCTCATAGTTTATTCTCTTGTTAAAGATGGTAATCTTTTCTGGCCTGATAAAAATATTCGCCGATCATTATGGGTAAACCCCAGTTTTCAAATGCGTTACGTCGGCATGCTCTTCACCATGGGTGCATGCTTTGTTCTGATTAGTGGTGTTTTCTTCTACACATACCTTAAAGTCACAATTGATGCGATTGTTATAGGGTCTGCACCAGCTGTTGAAGAAAAATTCTTAATACCATTTTTTATTACCTATTCGGTTATCGCTTTTGGGTTTTTATTACTACTTTTCATCATTGGGCGGATTCTGTCTCATCGAACAGCTGGGCCACTGTATGCATTTGAAAAATTTCTTGAGGACTTACTTCAAGGCAAAAATCGAAAGCTTAAATTACGCGCCGGAGATGATTTTCAACATCTTGAAGAATTGTCTGAAAAATTAAGCTCAATTTTAAATGAAAAATTTGTGGCGGCAGACAGCGACGAAGTCATTGTCGAAAAAAAATAGATTACTGCGGCGGAATAACCAACATAGCACTGACAGTACCAACGAAAGCATCTTTAATGAAATTAGAATTCACTACCACGCCAGCCGTGGTGATTTCAATAATGACATCTGTGCCATCGTTAGCAATAAGTAAGTTGCCGTTTGGCAATACGGCCATAGCTACGGGATTGTTAATTTCAGCCCCCGATAAAATCGCCGTTGCCCCTGAACTTAAGTTTTCAGGTATAGAGTAGATCGTGTCAGTCCCACCTTGAGTGCCAAAATAAGCATTACCATCTGGGTGAATGACAATCGGGACTGGCTGAGTGCCGGTAGCTGAAATTGAAGTGAGGCATGAGGCCGTAGACGTCGAAATATCATACCTCAAAATCAAATTATTCGTAAAACTTGAAACGAGTAGTTCTCCCGCACTATTAATAGCAAGCCCCCGAGCTGCACTGATTGTGCATCCACCAGTAGTGGTATTTATATATGGATTACCTACTGAGGGAGTTCGCTGACCATTAATAAATTTTTCAATTGTATTTGACTCGACTGTCAAATACACCCCCGCAGACTGCCTTATCGTATCGTAGATATTACCAGTAAAAAGCGCATTGCTTGCATATGAACTCACGTGCCCATTAAAAATATTTACTTTTTTTAATTCATCAGGCGTATCTGTTGATAAAATAAAATTATACGGATCAAACAAAGCAAGACCGCGCAAATTTTCGCCGAAACTTGTTCTATCTGCCACTACAGAGATAAAGCGACCGCTTAAGTCATACATAACAATAGTTTTACTACCTGGGTTTGTAACAGAATTTGCTACTAGTATTCGCCCCTCATTTAAACCGAGTGCCGCCATATAAAATGAATCACCACCAGCACTACATCCCACAAGCAATAAATATAAGCTCGCCCATAAAGCGCTAATAACTGTTGATACATATAAGTATTGCCGCTTCATTTCTTCACCAAACTTCTTGCTAAATCACCAAGCGCTGATCCCGTACTGTAACTTATATGAAACCAAATTGACTGCTCTGTATAATCAGAATCTTTTGTTAAACCCGTCTCACCTTTACCCGCTTTGCCTGTTGCATAATTGTAGCTAAACCCTATTCCTAAATCTCCGAATGGAATTGTAATACCTGCAAATATATTGGAGGCCGTATAGTCAAATTCAATTTGTCGACCGGTTGACCCAATGTAATAATGCCGGGCTTTCATTAACATATATTCATAGCCCAAACTTAATCGCGCAAATGTAAATGTCAGACCAAGTCCTGGCCCGATATGATTGGCCACTTCAGTTTCAGCGTCCGTGCTCTGCGTGTTTTTTAAATCGTGATAACGCAATACGGCTTGAGCCAAAATATTTATCGAAGAGTCTTCTACAATGGGCGTAAAGAGTCGCCCCTGAAGTGATATTCCATCATAGCCCGCAGTGGTTTTATTGGGATTTGTAATCGTAACCGCCGGCATACCGACCGCGCCATCAAATCGAACTCCGCTCTGTGTGGCCTGTGAATTTTCACAAACACAAATAAAAGTTACAATTAGAACTAGACGCGACTTAAGCACTGCTGAATTTCCCTTTCAGTTAGTGGTTCATTATGTCTATCGGTGAAAATACGTCTCAACTATAGACACGCAGCCGTAATTTTGTTTAAAAAATATCTTTTTGGTATTTCTTTTAAGTCTTCTGCCGCTATGAAATAATCATCTAGTGGGTTTCGCACTAGACCTAGGGGGTGCACGGTGCGCGCTAGTCCAGGTCGCGAACCACCAGAATATGTAATTTGCACAAGTGACTTCGTCTCTAAGGCCTCAACCAGTTTTGAATATACAGGATGGCTTTTGAGTTTAGAAATTGAATAATCTGACCAGGGCAACTTGGCCTCTTGATACTTCAATAGATCTTCAATCGTGGCATCGTGAGCGACTCTTTCAAATACTTTTAGTCCCACCGCCAAACAGGCTTCAGCATCATCAAGAGCACGATGCGCCTGACCTTGCTTCAAGTTAAAAAATTTAATGAGTGTCTGAAGTTTGTGATTCGTACTTTCAGGAAAAGCCTTTCGCGACATGAGGCTACTACAAAAAACTAAATTTTTAGGGAGAGCTAATCCAGCACGCTCAAATTCAGGGGCGATAAAACCCAAGTCAAATGGCGCATGATGAGCTACCAAATAACTATCTACAATAAATTTATGAAACTCAGTGACTGCTGTTTTAATATTTGGAGCACCTACAAGCATATCATTTGTAATATTGTGAATAGCGATCACTTCATCTGACATTCTATCTTTTGTCGAGACCAGAGTTTGAAATGTGTCAACAATGGCACCGTTTTGCCATTTGACTGCGGCGATTTCACATATCTCTGCGGCTAGGGGGTATTTTCCGGATGTCTCGACGTCAAAACCAACAAACGTAGCCTCGCGCCATTTCTTGGTCATTTTGCTTTTTTGCCTTCGGCCTTACGGGTCAGCTTGTCTACGAAATTTTCATAGACATCATCAGACGCGCTTTCGCTTGTCTCATAAGTGTCATTTAGCTCAGGCTTTATTTTTCGTATTTTAGGCTTATCTTTTTGTCTAATTTGAAACTTAATGTAACCCGTCATTTCTTTTTTACTCGCAGTGCCTGAAATTTTATTCACTGTTGTTTTACCGAATAGATCCATTCGATCATGCAATAAACCTTGCTCAACCTTATTCATAACCAAATCAAGTCGCTCTTCAGCTATGTTTTTCTTGGCTGATTTTTGTGCATCTTTTATATAAGGCAGCTCTGAATTAATTTTTATATCTGAATCTTTCAAACCCTCAACAATTTGCTTCACATTCTCCATAATGACAGCAAATTCGGCATCTGGTTCAGCTGAATTATTTTTAAATAAATAGTTTTCTGCAATTTCAAAAGTAATTTCATCGCTCGAGACCTGCACGTTGCTGGTGTATTCACCCAATTTTTCAGTCAAAAAATGAATCTGGATTTTAGCCAGTCCCATATCCATAATATTCGGTCGCTTATCTACTGGCATTACAAATTGCTCAAAAGCCTTTAAAGGTTCATTTACTAAATCTAAGAATAATTTTTCTAGAGTTAGCTCAACACCAAAATTTGAAAAATTATATTCTATAATAGATGGAGTTGAAAAATAATCGGCCACACTTTTTTTCACTTCAGGAGTTTGACCAACAAGCCACATCACGAGAAAAAATGCCATCATCGCCGTCATGAAATCGGCAAAAGCCACCTTCCATGAACCGCCATGACCACCAGCCGCAACGACGGTGATCTTTTTGATGACAATAGTTTGTTTTTTCTCGTTCGCTGCCATTCTATTTTATTCCTATGCCGCTTTTTTAGATTCTTTTGTCGTTGCGTCCATCTCTTCAAATGACGGCCGCTCTGTCGGATAAATACTTCGACGAGCAAATTCTACGCAAACCAGTGGAGGCGCACCACGCTGCAAAGCCACAAGAGCTGCGCGGATGACTGAGAGATATCGACCGGCATCTTCAATATCAGATTTCATTTTACCACCGATCGGACCAATGAAACCATAACACATCAAAACTCCAAGAAACGTACCAATAAGAGCGGCACCGACGAGTTCACCAATCTTCTCAACACCAGCTGTTAAGTAACTCATAGTGTGAACAACTCCCAAAACCGCGGCCACAATCCCTAGACCAGGCAAACCGTCTGCTACGTTTTGTACGGCATGTTGTGCTTTGTGCTCTTCTTCGTGCATCACTTTAATATCTGTATCAAGAAGGTCATCAACATCGTATTGAGATAAATCTGCAGATAGAGTAATTTTCATCGTGTCACAAAGATACTCAACCGCATGATGATTTTTAAGAAATTTTGGATACGCTTTAAAAATTTCAGAACTCATTGGCTCTTCAATGTGCTTTTCAACAGCCTGCGGACCATCTTTTCTAAAAATCTGAAAAAGTTGAAAAAGCATCTGTAAAAGCTCTAGGTAATCGGCTTTGGTCGGGCCTTTGCCAAACAAAGCACCAATGCCCATTTTAAATGACATCTTAATTGTCGTCATCGAGTTGGCGATAAGAAATCCACCAATAGACGCTCCCCCGATAATCATATATTCAAATGGCTGCCAGACGACGTGCAAGTGACCACCGCCAAGCAAGAAACCGCCAAACACACAAATTATAACGACTAATATACCGACTATACCCATATAAATACCTCTTCAGAAGTTTATATCGGCAAAGTCATTTGCACGATGTAGCTCTATTTGCTAAGAAATATTCATTCTCGACTTTCGAATAGGGGCATTATGTCGACATTGTTTTTCTTTCGGGGCTTCAACACCTTTCACGATGACGATTTAAGATTTGGTCCTCTCAACTATGGTCGGGCTCATCAACACATAGAGCGCCGATTTGCTGAATCTGGATTTAAAATGTATGCTATTCCAGACGTTGGTCGTGGCTCACCATCAGATCAATTAGTAAAATCTTATCAGCATCTGCTCGACATAAGTCGAGCTCACAAAATACAAGGTCCTATTCACTTTTTAGGTCACTCCGCCGGTGGAGTAATTGCTCGCGGCCTCGCCCACCACCTCGACCAAAATCCAATTTCAGATATTCAACTCAAATCGATCACAAGTATTGCCTCACCACACCGGGGAGCGCGAATAGCGGATATGATTTCTAACAATAAATTCAACTCCCCGTCTCTGCAAAAAATTTTAAACTTGGGGATCTACAAACTAGAAGACAAGAGATCTGCTTTTGCCCCTTGGACTCCAGAACAGCTAGAAGTTTTCAATAATACTTATTTTGACCTACCACATATTCGCTATGCCTCAATAATATCAGGCACAGCGCCCCGCAAACTTCCGCTTGCTTTGCAGGTTGTGCATAGTGCTTTACATGATAAAAATTCGCTAACCGATGGCATTGTGGAACTCAGCTCGCAGCCATGGGGTCATGTGCTCGGACAATTTGAACTCGATCATGGAGCTGTGCTCGGAGTGCGCACAACTTTTCTTCCGCACTTGCACCGAAAAAACCAAAAAGAATTTGCAAATATGCTAGATAAAATAATCGCGCATATTCGTTCTATAGAGTACAATTAACAAAATGAAATCAAAAGCCCTGCGCAGACTCATCTTAGCTCTTAACCTTATTTTGGTCGTGTCATCGGCGCATGCATTGAAAGACGCGAAAGTTGAGGCTGCCCCCAATTTAAATCCTGTGCGAGTACAGAGCGTAGAAATATCTTCATCAGCACAATCTCAAATTGCGCCAGGGCAAACCGTTGAACTCAAATTAAAAATACAAATTGACCCGGGCTTTCATGCCTATGTTGATCAGTACAAACTCAAACTCATAAGCCCCAAAAGTTATTACCTGAGCGAATTTCAAATTCGGCCTACCGTTAAATTCATTGATCCCATTTCTAAAAAAGAGAAAATTGGCACAGAAGATTATGCAGAAATGGTGAGCCTTCTCGATATTCCGACGGATGCCTCAAGTGGCCTGCACCATCTAAATTTAGAACTGACCTATCAAGCCTGCGGTAAAGACTTTTGTTTGTTCCCTAAAAAAATTCCAGTCACAGCAGATATAAAAATTGCTGGTGGTGGCGCCGACCTTTTATCAAAAGCACTCGAAAAAGGTTGGATATACGCTCTACTTCTCGTTTTTTTCGCAGGGATTCTCACGAGCCTCACTCCGTGTATTTTTCCGATGATACCTATTACGATGGCTATCTTGGGCGCCACAGATCACGGACGATCTCGTCTTAAGGGTTTTACCATCAGCTTGTTTTATGTTTTCGGCATTGCCATAACATATGCACTACTTGGCGTAGCGGCTGCAAAAACAGGGGCACTATTTGGCTCCCTCCTCGGTCATCCACTGGTGGTGGGCTTCGTCGCTCTTCTGTTTGTGCTAATGGGGCTTAGCATGTATGGCCTATTTGAAATTCGAATGCCGATATTTATCACAAATAAAATTGGCGGAACTAAAACAGAAAAAAACATTGTGGGAGCATTTGCCTCTGGACTTGTTGCCGGGATTGTCGCTAGTCCTTGCGTTGGCCCAGTGCTAATTAGCGTACTCGCCTATGTGGCACAAACACAAAATACTATTGCTGGCTTTGTACTCCTCTTCACTTTTGCTTTGGGTCTTGGGCAATTATTTTTAATTATTGGAACTTTTAATACCTTTATGCAGCGACTTCCAAAATCAGGCCCGTGGATGGAGCAAGTTAAATTTATATTTGGCTCTGTAATGATTGGCATGGCACTTTATTATGTATATCCAGTCGCGCACAGCGCTCTATTTGATGGACTTGTTGCCACTGCGCTTATTGGCATCTCAGTCTACTTTGGCGCATTGAGGGGCACCGCGCACCCCAAATACACCAAAGCAAAAGCCAAAAAAGCATTTATGCTTACACTTTTTATTTTAGGTGTAATATTCGCGGTGAAATCACTTATCCCAGCTCATATGCAAGATCGATTATTTCCGCCTGGAGAAACCTCCACTGTAAAGTCTCAAGTCGCAAGCCCTGAATGGTTCAGTTACTCAGATGAGCTCTTGCAAAAAGCCATCTCTGAAGGTCGACCGGTCATTATCGATTTTCATGCTGAGTGGTGCCTATCTTGTAAAGAACTCGCTCTTTACACCTTTAGCGATCCGAGAGTCATTGAGCTCGGCAAAAAATTTATTTGGTTAGAATTTGATGCCACATCACCATCTGACAAGCTTAGCGAACTACAAGCAAAGTACAGTATCGGGGGACTCCCCTTCGTACTCATTTACAATCGTCACGGAGAACAAGACTCTAGCCTGACACTCACTGGATTTGAATCGGCTGATTTATTTTTGAAAAGAATGAATGCGGCGCTTAAGTAGATTTTAATAATTAGATTTATACCCTGGCTCAATTGCCGAGTATTGCGAACTCAATCCCCGAGTAAAATTATCACGCCCGTATTTAATTTTCCGTTAGAAAGTTTTTCGTGCTGCCAGTGGTAGCCCGCACGTTTCAAATATTGAATTGTTGCACTTTGAATTTTACCTGAACCTTTACCGGTAATTATTTTTGCCCGTCGTGCACCACTCTGTGAAAATTCGTGTAAAAATTGATCAATGGCAACTTCAGCATCTTCGATCGTGTAGCCATGTAAGTCGAGCGATTTCATGGCTAGAGAATACAGTTCCCAATATTTTTTGCAAATTCTTTTGCCATTTTAGCATTAAAAAAATA
>JAGRAK010000002.1 GCA_020434645.1 Bdellovibrionales bacterium
GAATATACAAAGATAAAACATTCGCGGCAGACTCTTTGCGAAAAACAGACGCCATAGAGTATTTTTTAAAACCTTTTGATAATGAAGAACTAATTACTACACTCGAACAGAAGTTAAGCGAGTATATTGAAACGCCCAAGGTTGATTTGCATTCTTTGCTCTCGTCACCCTTTGCGTCTAATCGTGAACGGAGAAAAGCCTTAGATCATGTTGAAGACATGTTAGGTTATGATTTGCCATTTGTATTTTGTATATTAATGGATTCTGAAAGTTCTGGGCATTTAAATATAGTAGATCAAGACCAAAATATTTATGGTGTCACTTTTTGCAAAGGAGCTCTCGCTAAAATAGATAGTGAAAATACAGGCATATTTACTAAGAAGCTTCTGCTCGAACACGGCTTTATTTCAGATGTAGAGTTAAGAGAAGTAAAGTCTAAGAGTTCAAGTTCTGATCTGGCTAAAAATCTTGTGAACGAGGGCTTAATGAGCCCACATGTCCCGAGTCTCATAAAATTAGAAACATTAACTGAAGAGCTAAAAAAATTAGTTTCGAGTAAAAAATTAAAAATTAATTTTGTACCTGACAGAAAAATTAAACCAGAGCCAGACAATGTGGATTTGCAGACAATAACACCGCTTTTGCATGATATGATTCAGAATCAGCTAGAGCTATCTTGGCTTAAGACATTTTATTCTGGCTGGATTGGGCATCCAATTCGTTTGGGACCACAGTTTGTAGACCATCATCAACTAGTGGGACTACCATTGCTTCAGCTTGCGCCCGGAGTTATCGATAATCTCAAAAAAGAACCTACTCTTGAAGAGCTTATTACTAATTGTACAGATTGCAGTGAAGATATTTTATATAAGGTCATTCATTTGCTCATGCTGCGACGTATAGTGGTGTTTGAAGAAGCCCGACGTGTAAAAAATATTGATGAGCATGTAGCCCGTCTTAAAAGCATTCATGGCGAATTGAAAGGCAAAAACCCGATTGAAATATTTCAATATTTTGGTCTTTCAGATAACCCGAAAACAATTGAGGTAACTAAAATATATAAAGAATTTGCCAAATCTCATCACCCAGACACTTTGCCTCAGGCGGTGAGTTCAGAAATACGCGAATTGAATCATGAGTTGTTTTCTAACGTAACGGCGGCATTTGAAACACTTAGTAATCCTGAAAAGAAAGAAAAGTTTTTTAGTGAAGTTAAGCAAAAAGAAGCCGAGCTTCAAATCAAAAGCGACGAATTAATTACGGCAGCAGCAATTGCCCTAACTCGAGGTCGGTATTCTGAAGCTCTACCTGTTTTAGAGTCAGCAGTTAATTATTATGAAAGTGAGCGAAGCTTGCTGCATTATTGGTGGGGTAGGTTTAAAGTTGAAGGCGCAATGAAAATGGAAGAAATCCCTGCAATCGAAAAAAGATTTAAGGCCATGTCTCAAGGCATGAAGCAAACGGCCTTGTGGATTTTTGTGTCAGGTTTAATCAAGAGATATTGTGGTGACTATGCGGGAGCTGAAAACGACTTTAATAAAGTTTTGGGGCTTGAGCCGAACTTCATGGATGCTCGTCGAGAGCTCACGAATCTTAAGTCAAGAAAGCCAGTTAAAGTGACAGCCGAAAGTATTCTTACCGGCGACCTCACTGATGTGGTGAAAGCCCTATTTAAGAAGAATAAAGGCGCTTAGCCACCTCTTAATTTACGTATGGTCTGTTGAACCACCGCTTCAAGAATACGTAATTCTTTTGGAGAAGATAAATTTCTTAGTAGTATTCGTTTAATAACTTTATAGGCATCTGTGCGCCTTTCGCCGATTGTAAAGCCCAATTCGGTTAGCCAGCTTTGTATGTTTTCGTCTGGAAAATAAAAACTCTCTTCTGAGGCTCTAGGCGTGAAGTGTTCATCTTTTAAATTGGATTTGGCTATGTATAAGGAGAGTAGGGCGGCATGTGATAAATTGTAACTTTTAAAGCTCCCGAAAGTTGGCAGAGTACAAATATAATGAGCATACTCTAGGTCTTCATTTTCAAGACCGTGATCCTCAGGGCCAAATACAAAATAGAGAGGTAGGCCTTTGGCGCTTGAGTCGTTTTGAATGTGCTGAACTCGTTCCTCAAGAGGCAAGGGGTCGAGATCTTTTTTTCCTCTTGCGCAGAAGGCAACAAATACGCCAGCTGGTTCACTTTTATAAAAGTCATCCCATGTTTTATATAGTGTATGTTCAAGAAGATGTGTTTGAGCTCCTGCGGCACCTTGTCTGGCTTGTAAATCAATTTCGCACTCGGGGGCAACTAAAATTAATCTATTCGCCCCCATGTTGGCCATGACGCGAGAAACTGAGCCCACATTGCGGGAGTAGTGAGATTTTACAAGAACGACATGAATAGGTATTTGCACGTGATTAGTTTTTGCCTTTATAAAAATGGATCATCAGTAAGTAAATAATTTTGTATATAGTCTTTAACGCCGTCTTCTAAGTTGAAGTTTGGTTTAGACAGCCCTGCGGCAAAAGTATTAACCATATCAGCTTCAGTAAAATATTGATACTGATTACGAATGGATATTGGGATATCGACCCACTCGATATTTGTATCACACTTCATAGATTTAAATGTATTTTCGGCAAGAGCCTTCCAGGTTCGAGCTTTGCCGTAACCTAAATTATATATTCCATTTTCAATATTCTGTAGTTCATAAATTTCCCACATCCAGCGGGTAATATCTTTGATGTACACAAAATCTCGTAGCTGCTCTCCGTCGGCGTACTCTGGTTTATGTGATTTAAATAATTTAAGTTGACCAGTGCTTTTAATTTGCAAAAACGCTTTGTAAACAACACTTGCCATATCATTTTTATGATATTCGTTAGGGCCATAGACGTTGAAAAAGCGAAGTCCTATGCAGCGAAGTGGTTTGTCTTCTTGAGACATCATCCACTGATCAAAAATGAGTTTGGAGCGACCATATAGATTAAGCGGTTGTAGTCTTGCCATATTTGTGGCGTCGTTGAAGCCATGTTCTCCGCCACCGTATACCGCGCCACTACTTGCATAAATAAATGGGCAACCCCAATTTTTACAAAAATTAAAGAGCTGTT
This sequence comes from Bdellovibrionales bacterium, assembly GCA_020434645.1. Taxonomy (GTDB): domain Bacteria; phylum Bdellovibrionota; class Bdellovibrionia; order Bdellovibrionales; family UBA1609; genus RBG-16-40-8. The sequence continues at coordinate 3,105 of JAGRAK010000002.1, forward strand.
GGCTTAGTGTAATATTATTTGTTTCTAATTTTTGCCAATCTGATTCAGTGGTAGATGAGATTGCTCCCATATGAAAAACGCCCTGCACAGAGTGTGAATCTAAGTTGTCATTAGCCCAGTCTAAAAAATCAGGGGTTAGCATAAAGTCAGAAAATTGAGACTTTTTTAAAGGCTCAGATCGTTCTTCTAGTTTTACAACGTCTACGCATAGAATGTCTTTGTAACCACGAGCATTTAGCTCGCGCACCATCGCACTACCAATAAATCCATTAGCTCCAGTTACAATAAACATATTGTCTTTTCTAGATGCTTTCTCTGAAGCCGTCAATCAGAGTCAGTATAGAATCATACAGTGAAAGAGTTCTACGTGTGGTATGGAGTCTTGGGGCTTGAGCCTCGAGGGGCTCATTAGAGAGTGGGCTCTGATCAAGGATGAGCTGGTCGATAGCCTCTTGAATTGTCTTCAGATCACCGTTATTGCTTTTTTTAAATTTTAAAAGTTCATCTACTATGTACAAAAGAGCGTCACCAGTGAGTCGATCAGGCCTATTCACCGCAGCTGCCTGAGCGCTCATTTTTTCTAATAAGGCGACGGCGTTGGCTGATTTGCTTAGTTGGCGGAGCATTTCAAGGTAGTTATTTTGAAATGCTAAAATTTTCTTCTCGACAGACTTCGACATTTTGCGATCTTTACCCTTAGCTGACTCTGCCAAAATAAGTTTAAAAAACACGTTGCTAGGTATTGGCTCAGGTGTGCCGGCCTCAAAAACGTGCATTAAATACTGTGGCAGTTCGTATAGTACGCTTCGCATATTGTAAATCGCCGGCCGATTGACGCCATCAACAACTTTGGATTTACGCTTATATGTCTTCACGGTTTCAAGTCTAGTGTAAGAAGAATATAATTGTTCAACCAGCTTCATATTGTTTTGCAGGAGAGATTCTCTTGTCGCTCTAGCTAAGCCAATTTGCTTTAAGAATTGATCATGCAAATAATAATTAAAGTGATCGTCGAAATTTTTCACGGCTGTGTGTTGTGTAAAATGCTGTATAGGTTTTTTAACGCCACTATTTAGGTAGTCTACCATTTGTGCAAACACTTGAACAATTTGTCTGGCTTTTGTTTTTTGTTCTCTCAGCGTGGTAGAGAAGCGATCCACATCATCATATCGATATTCATCGTGGCGCAGTCCAAATTGTCTTATGCTTCCATAATCTATTATCCCGGCATTTGCGAGCACATTGTCGCCATCCCAATCAAGCCAAGCAAATATATAATCACGATCTAATTGGGCAGAAAACTGAGCAAAGCTCTCACTAATTTCATTCAGCATATGATTGTATTTATTTTTAGTTTGGTCATTGAAAGCCCAATCGCCATTTTTATATTGGCGATTTATTAAAAAGTCAGTGGCCTTTGTTAGTGCTGCGAGATCAGATTGTTTAAGATGCATGAATAAGTGAGCGGGGCGAAAAAGATTTTTGCCAGCGCGAACGCCAATACCGTTGCCGCGGCCGAGATCAATTATGGCTAGCACACGTTCTGTTGAAATATTATTTTTGTGAAAAATCTCAGCCATGATTGCGCTGCCCACTAGTTCATCTATTTCAGCAAGACCGCATCCGTATCCAAAATTTGTGCTGCCTGATCGAAGCGGCTTGTTGGCCTCTACCGATCCGGGTGCGAGTTTAGTGACGCCAGTGCCGCGACTGCTGATATCCCACACCTTGCCCTTAGAATGAAATTCTCCATTCCAGATAGAGCGGCCATCACCAGAGGTTTTACCTGTTTTGTTTTTATGTTGAAGTTGTAAATAACGAGTGGCCATGTAGGGTTTGGTTTTCATCACGGCGGGGTGATATCTGACGTTCTGAGTTTGGTCGTATTCATTTACTATGCGTAGAGAAAACGTATCCAATATTTTTTTTTCTAAAGCTTTGTTTAGAGAATGAGCATGGTTTGCCGGTAGGAGTCCCATCTCTTTAGCCAAGTCATAATTAAAATAAATGACTTTGCCTTCATTTAGTTTTCGTACAGGGTAAAGTACGTGCCCTTCGGGCACAGTTTGCTGCCATGAGTGACTTCCATCTAACTGATCAAACTCACTATACGCATTTTTAGAGCCAGACTTTTGTGCTGGCGCCTCATGATGTTTACTCTTATGACGAATCTTTCCCATTACTTACTTTTTCGGCAAATTACTGACTCGGCTTAATTCTGGGAGCTATAAACTAGACAAAAGCTAGGCAAGAAAGCCCTCCGCCGGGAGTTAAAAAATTGGTGACTTGTCCTTTGTAAATGCGAGCGCAAGCCATTTGGATTTGATCAGTATATACATAGAATCGAAGATCAAATTTCCAGTCGTTATACGTCCCGGGCGGACAATATTCTTGTACTAGAAAATCCTGACTGAGCAGTCGATCGAAGGCAGTTTTGCTAATCGAGCTGCCCCGATATGCGCCCTTTGATCCGTACATACGCAAGGGTTTAAAAAATAGATTTTTTCGATTAGCCCAAACGGCATCAATATCAGTATGTTTTTTTAATTCAAAACAATCAGGTATGGTTTTAGATATTCTATCTTTTGCAAATTGAATAAGGCGATCTTTTGCCGCCAATAGTAAATATTCACGAGGATGTGGGCTAAATATAGGAGCCCCCGATAGAAATGAAGTTTTGAGCGGCGCTAGCTTTGAATCTGAAAATAAAAAGTCGGTTGATCTATTGTAAATAAAATCAAAATCCTGAGTTCGAATTTGATCTTGATCTCGGAGTTGAGTAGATAAGCCCCAGCTTTCAAATAGAGATTTATACATAAGAAACTCTGGATACATGCGTTGATCTTTGATGTGGTCGTCGATGATCGCTACTCGACAGTTGTTTGAATGCGGGGCAAATCCAATTTCAGTAAAAAATGATTTCTTAAGTGCTGCTAATGGATCACTCCAAGGGTTGCCCTCATGGTTTTGGCTTTTGTAGAGCTGGTCGACAATCAGGTAAGCTGAGGCGTTTGTATTGATCTCAATTAAAGAAAGTTTTTGACTATCAAAATCATAATGAAAGTCATAGGCCATAAGCACAGAGTTATTTTGAATTGGTGCATCTAAAATGGCTTGCTCTTCTGATGTGCATTTTTTTTTCAGTTCAGAAATAACTTTTTCACTGTGGGCATGGGCATAAATAGATTGAATGGCTGTGGCCGCATCATTGTATACAGAAAGCGGAAGACGTAAGATTACGTCAGAAACCAATAATTCAAAGCGTGCGGCTAAGTCGGCCAGATCTTTGGTCGCAGGGTACTGTGACGTCAACTGATCTAAGTAGTTTTTAATAAAGTCTGTCACAGAACCTGCATATAGTGAGTTTATTTAACGGTGACGTGTTTTGCGCCTGGCTTCCAGCCCGCACCGCAGAGCTCACCACTTTTTAATCCTTGAAGCACGCGAAGAATTTCTCCTGAATCGCGTCCGACATCTAAATTATGAATGGCCATGTACTGAATGACGCCTTCAGGATCAATTATAAATGTTCCGCGTGTCGCAATGCCCTTATCTTGAAGTAGAACACCATAATCGCGAGAAATTTGTTTTGTTACATCTCCGATGAGTGGGTATCCAAGATTGCCAAGATCATCTTTGATCCAGCGTTTATGAGAATGTACAGAGTCTACGCTGCAGCCTAAGACTTCTGCCCCGGCCTCTTTAAACATTTTAAGATTATCGCGAAACTGCGTAATTTCAGTTGGGCAAACAAAAGTGAAATCAAGCGGGTAGAAAAAAAGAACCACATATTTGCCACGATAATTCGACAAACGAATCTCTTTGAAGTCCCCACCATCTACAACAGCTTGAGAAATAAATTGCGGCGCGGGTTGACCAATCATTGGCATAAAGTGTCTCCTTGTTTGATAAATTAAGTTCAGGTACTAATATGTGCCACAAAAAGAGGGAAAATGAAAATCATTACGTGGAATGTTAACGGAGTGCGGGCAATAGCTAAAAAAGGATTCTTTGACTTTGTTGAGAAGCTTGATCCTGATATTTTATGTCTGCAAGAAACCAAGGCTCATCCCGATCAAGTTGAGCCTGAGGTGCTAAACCTTGATCAAAGAAAAAGCTATTGGTCATCTGCTGTGCGCAAAGGGTATTCAGGAACGGCGACTTACGTGCGAAAAGATGTGAGTGCGAGTTATGGAATCGGAATTAAAAAATTTGATTCTGAGGGTCGTTTTGTCATTACGGATCACAAAGATTTCTTGCTTTATAATGTTTATTTTCCGAACGGCGGGTCAGGCGAGGAGCGTCATGATTTTAAGCAAGAGTTTTTGCACAAATTTACTGCACACTTAAAGACACAAATGAAGGCTGGCCGAGAGATAATTCTTGTTGGTGATTACAACGTGGCGCACACAGAAATAGATGTATATGAACCGAAGCGACTCTCTAAAGAGTCAGGCTTTCTGCCTGAAGAGAGAAAGTGGATGTCAGAGTTTTTAGACGCGGGTTTTGTCGATCTTTTTCGTCACTTTCACCCGAATGAGCCACATCGTTACACCTGGTGGAGTTATTTTGAAAAGGCTCGTATGGGAAATCGCGGCTGGAGGATTGATTATATTTGCGCCACAAAGGGTTTGCTTAAAAAATTTAAAAGCTGCGATATTCTTGATGATGTTACGGGGTCAGATCACTGCCCGGTGATTGCGGAGATGGTTTGATGCAGAGACAAATAATCCAGTCTAAGGTCGATATACCGTTCTCTTTTGACCGATGCTATTCTTATACGTGCAAAAAATATTTCTATTCATTGTATCTCAGTTAATTGTCATAAATGTGCATGCGCTATGTGTGACCACATCAAAAGCAAACTTGCGAACTAAGCCTGGTTCTAAAAGCCCAATATCTTGGACGGTGGCGAAGTACACGCCACTTATTGAATTGCGAAAGTCAGGAGGTTGGTACGAAGTCGAAGACATGGATGGTGAGACGCATTGGGTTTATTCACAAAATGTGTCGCGTAAAATGGTATGTGTGGCAATCAAAGTGAGTACGGCCAAGTTGCGTAAGACTCCTGGCGCAAGTGGAGAAATTGCTGAAATTCGCCAAGTTGACAGGTATACTCCATTTAAGAGAGTTGATATTGAGGGCGAGTGGTATCAGGTGGAAGCAAGCTGGGGCGAAGCTTATTGGGTGCATGAGAGTACGGTATGGCGGCCAGTTAAGGTTTCGCGCATAAAATTTTAGCTGCTTTATTAGGCGTGTAAAAAATACAAAATTAAATTAGAAAAACTGCAAAACCGGCCACAGACAAGGTGTCTGAGCGTCTCATTTTGAGACTCCGACTGGTCGGAGGTATTAAAAATATCCTAAAAATATCTCATAGTTAGACAATTTAAGTTTTTTTAAGAAAAGACGCTTGATTTACGGGGTGCGTTGTGTGTAAATAGTTCAGTTCCAATTTGGAACTAGTACAAAAGAGCAAATGAATGCTCAGGGAGGGTTGCAGTAATGGCATTATCCAAGACTTTGATCGAGAAGTGCAAGAAGGCGCTTATAGAAGCAAAAGCGGAGTTATTAAACCGCGTACGTGATGTTCGACAAGATCTACATTCATCTGAAGATGGCAAGCAAGGCGACGAGGGAGATCAAACAGTTCGTGCTCTTGCAGAGAGTGAAGCTCTCAGCAATAACGAGCGCCTTCGGACTCAATTAATGGAAATTGAAATGGCACTATCTCGAATCGAAAACGGCACTTACGGAGTATGCGAAGAGACTGAAGAGGCTATTGAGCCGGATCGTCTTATGGCGATACCATGGACTCGCCTGAGTATTGAAGGTGCAGAGATTCGTGAATCTGTTATGAAGCGCTACGCGCGATAATAAACAGGTACTTCATTTATTTTTGAATTAAAGAGTTTTGCAAATTTTAATAATGATTTGAAAAAGCGACCTTTAGGGTCGCTTTTATAGTTTTAAACGGATAGAAAATCTATTTTTTCTTCGGTACAGATATTTTTGTGTATGAGGGCTTAATGTCCGTGGTTTCAAATAAAATTCCAATTTCGCGAAGTAGATTGTAGCGATACTGAACAGCGCTGAAGAGAGAATTATAGTATTGATCATAGTTTCGATCGAGTTCATCAGTGAGTGAGGTTAAGAAATCAAAATCATCAGAACTAATAATGAGGCCGGGCTGAGTATGAGTTCTTCGAAATTCTTCAATTTGCGAAAAGATTGAGTCAATATTTTTTTGATAGTCAGCAATGGCCTGATCGGCTGAGACAAGCTTTTGATAATTCGAAGTGATTCGGTAGACGAGATCATGAGTCGTTTGTTCAATATATTGTTTGGCCGCCATGACTCGTTTGCGAGAAGCGCTCAGGGCACTTTTTGTTCCAAACTGAATTTGATACTGAACGTCAACACCAATATAACCGTCTCGTGTGTGGTAGTTATCAAGATCGCCATCGTAATAATCATTGCGATTCCAACTGTCGGCCACCACAACAGCAACTTTTGGACGTGTTAAGTCCGCTTTCACTGAGGCTGAATTCTCTTCGGCTGCCTGCAGTTGATAAAGACGAGCGAGGTAATTTTGATTTTTCTCCTTCGCAACAGCTATGGCATATTCAAGATCATTATAAGGGGCAAGATCTTGTTGCATGCGCGCATTTGTTTGTTCAATAGAGTCTAATTCTGATGGGAGTGGAGCGTAGAGAAAGTTTTCAAGATCTCGCTTCACATCGTCATAGTTTTGAATAGCGGAGTTCACTTTTGATCTGTACCCAATTAAAAGATTATCTACTTTCAATTTTGTAATGGGGTCTGTGATGTATAGTGCAATGCTATCAAATAGTTCAACATATTGACTTGCAACTTCAATATTGAGTCGTACACTTGAGGCGTCAAGATAAGTCATAAAGACATCAGAAGCTAGAGCTCCGCTTGTGTTAGGAATAAATGAATTAGATGAATTGAACTCGGCTTCAATAGCTCTGGCTTCGTGGGTTAAGGCTTTTTCTCGGTGCCTCCGAGCCCCGCCGTCATAAACCATTTGCGAGGCGCTCCACCCAGCAGATTGAAAATAGCCCCCTTCAGTATTGGCTGAAGGCCCTAGCCCATTACCCGAGATGCCACTATAAATTCGAGTAGAGGGCAAAAAAGAATTCTTGCGATAGGCTTCGGCTTCGTCGTGGGCAGCTTCGACCATATTGAGATTGGCTTTTTGATTGGGGTTATTTGCAATAGCAGTTGAAATGGCTTCGGCAAGAGAGAAAGTATCGGCTGGAGTTTGGCTCGCGTAAACTTGGGCATGCGCAGTGGCTGATATGACTGTGGCAGCAAAAACTGAAATCAGTGTGCAAGTAATGAAATTAGTAACGAATGTTGCTGTGACGATGAACTGCATTTTTTAAAATTTCCCCCGAATTTGTTATGCTTACTTTATGGTAAGGGGCTATTGCAAAGTGTAAATATGAGTTGGTTCAATTTACTACTAGCAAAGGGTATTTTTTACCAATTGATACCGTGGGCGTAAGTTTATTTGAAGTTCTCGATTTCATTGAGGAATAGCGAATTCCATGAAGATTCTAGGTCTGGATTTCTGGCATGCTAATTGAAGTCCTAATGGGGTGAAGTTCAAATATCAAAATTAACGATGGTTAGGCGAGTTTAATGTTCAATTTATTTACTACAACGCAAAAAATGTCACACCGTAGACCGAAAAGATATATTGCAGTATTGCTCGTGTTGGCTCTATTGACTCACTCCGTTTCATCGATTGCCGGCAATTGGGCCAAGGCCACGGCCTGTTCGGCTTTATTGAGTGCCACCTTATTCGCATCTCCTTCAATTTTAAAGTCAGGTGTAAGTGAGACCTGGGATAGATACTTTGAGATTCAAGAGCGGGCCGGGTTTTCAATTGAAAATAAAACTTTTTTACAAAAATTTAGAAGTTACGGTCGTTTGATCGCCGCCGGCCCGACTACTTTGGCAGTAGATGCATTAGGTGTACAAATTCAAGAAGAATTGGGTCATGAAGATAGTCTATTGCATGTGCTTTCTGAACTGGGCGTATACACCACGTTGGTTTTTGGATTGAGGGGGCTTAGTCGTGCATTTTTTAGCGTGCCTCACGAAACATTTTTTGAAAAAACAAATGAGCAAATGAGAAAAGATCCCAAAAAAGTACTTTATGTTAATTTAATCTCCATAAATGATAAATTGGCGGGATATGGTAGCGCTCAGTTTTATCGGCAATATAATGACCACCCGGATGCACACTACATTGATTTTAATAACGTTGAAGTATTTAAGCGTCGCTTGAATTCGCTGAAAGGACAGGTCTTTGATCGCATAGAAATTCTTGCGCACGGAAGTCCAGGTAATTTGCAATTAAAAGATGATGATGGAAACCAAATTAATTTAGAAGAACTGACACGCATATTTTCGCAACTGGGCTTTGTCTTTACAAATAGTGATACAGAACTCCGTTTAATCTCTTGTTCGGTTTTAAATGGAGAGGGTAGTGCTGGCGAAAATTTATCATCATCTCTGCATAAATTTATTAAAAGCATATTGCCTATGGGTGGTCGTGCTCTTGGGACAACCAAAAATATCCGAGTATTTGAGTTTTTACCTAACAGTGTAGCCCTTGCTAAAGGTAGGACAAATGCTTTTGATATATTGGGGCCAATGATAACTTATATGTCTGGAGTTGAAGTCATTCGCACAATAATGAGTTCTGTGGGTTCGCTAAATAGAGATTATATTGATGCACTTAATGATATAGTGGTCATTGATCTTAACCCTGACCTTGAGGCCACAAGAGTTAAAAATTAATTCGTCAATTTACTTTAAGATCTTCGAGCTTTTTTAATATTTTCAGCTCGTTCTTGGCGCAGGGCTTTTTCGCTCTCGGTCTGTTCGGTAGCCGCAAGAATCATCTCTTCTGCGGTATGCGTGCGACCCTTGCCGACGCCCGGGCAGAATGAGGCGATTTCTTTCTTCCAGGTGCGGGCATTCATAACATCAGGCCAAAATGGCCAAGTTCGACATTGTGTCGGGCGGCCTAAATAAACAGAGCATTTTTTATTTTTCAGAAATATACAGTCGCCACCCGCAGGATTGGGTTTGAGGGCCCATACACTGTCGACTTGATGGCAATATTTTGCAGTGAATGGGGCGAGTTTCATACCAAGATCTTTCGCCATTCGTTTTCGATCTTCAAGGGTCATGTAGACTTCGCCATATTCGCCGTGAGAGACGCAGCCCTTGCCACTACCTTGACACTCGAACTGAATTCCTTCTTTGAAAAATGGAGTGAGTTTCATGTTGCCTGTTCCTTGCTCCTGTATAGATATACTTGCTCTTGCATTAGAAATATCATTCAAACACAAATTATTACGATCAAATTTATAACGCATAATATACCCGACGTCGGATCTACGCCGCGTCATGCACCAGCTTTATTTCTGCGTCATGCACCAGCTTTATTTCTGCGTCATGCACCAGCTTTATTTACCAAACCCATTGGTAACAGCTGCCCAGCCGCAAAGTTTAAATAGCATGCGGGCGCCAACATTACCGTCCCATTCGCCATTTTCGCCAGGAGCTACTTCATTTAAATCAAAACCCACGATTTTTTTTCCGGATCGGCCGAGCACTGAAAGTAAATAAGTGGCTTGTTCAAATGATAATCCGCCAGGCACGGGAGTGCCAGTGTTGGGGCAAAATTCAGGGGAGAGCCCATCTATATCAAATGAAACATAAACATTTTCAGGAAGTTCATCCACTATTCTATGGCAAACGGTATCCCAGCCTGCATTCTTAAATAGCGCGGTTTTATTATCATTATCAAAGTATGTAGATATACGGCCTTCATTTTGTTTTATAAAATCATATTCTTCTTTGCAAAAATCTCGAATTCCAACTTGCACCAATTTTTTGGGTGCAGTTTTGAGCAGGCATACATTGCGCATGATGGAGGCATGTGAGTGTGTGAATCCCTGATAGGCTAAGCGTAAATCGGCGTGTGCATCAATGTGCAAAACACCAAAGCGACCGTCGTATTTCTCGCTCAGGGCTTTGATGGCGCCAAGGGGAGTGGAGTGGTCTCCGCCAATGAGGCCTGGTATTTTATTTTCAGCGAGTACACTCAACGTTTTCTGATAAACGCGAGAAACCATTTCGGCGCAACCTATGTTCACTTTTTCTAAAGTCTTTTTTGACTCTGCAGAAAGGGAGCCCGTTTCGTTCCAGTTTTGAATCACAGATTGAGCAAGTATTTTCAGTTCACTATTTGTTTTCATAAAAAACGGGTCTTCGTCGTCCAAGTGGTAACCCACGACGTAAGGCTCGCCAAATTCAATGTCAAAAAGATCGACTTGTGGGCTGGCATTAAATATCGCTTTTGGGCCGAGGCTTGTGCCTCCGCCATATGAGGTTGTGACCTCCCAAGGTACAGCTGTCAGAATAATTTGTGCCGACTCATGCGAGGTTGGGAGTGCGAAAATCCCGCCGTCTTGAGTCCCTTGTGCGATCGAATTCGTGTCTGTTGGTGCTTTTGTCATATGTGCCCTTTGGTATAGGATATTCTTAGACGAGAAAAGCTCAACACTCAAGGGCTGAGAGTGGTTGCCTGTAAGACGAGCATTGGTTACGCTTTATATTCAGCCTGAGGAGGAATTCATGGGAAATATTTTTGCAATTTGTGGTTTGGTTGTAAGTGTCGTGTGGTCGTCAAATGTTTTCGCGGCAAAACCGATTGGTAACCCAGATGCTCCAGTAGGCGGGACTGTTTATTATAATCTTTCAACTGAACCAACAGGATTAAACCCGTTAAAGGGTTTTGACGGATCCTCAACTGAAGTGACAGGATACGCTTTTGATTCACTTCTTACGCGAAATATTGACACTTATGAATTTGAACCTGCCTTAGCTGAAAAATATGAAGTTGCAAAAGATGGCAAGTCGATCACATTTACTTTGCGTGATGGCGCCATATTTCACGACGGTAGCCCCGTCACAATTGAAGATGTGAAATTCTCATATGATGTCAATTTTGATGCGAAACTTGGTGATGTGGGTCGCAAAATGTATTTTGAAAACTTTGATCGCGTTGAAATTGTAGATAAAAACACGATTAAATTTTATATCAAGACACCGTACTTTAAAAATCTAGAAACGGCCGCGACCATGGAGATTGTTCCTAAAAAAATATATGGCGATCCGAAAAAGAAATTAAATAAAACCATGACCGGCTCAGGCCCTTACATGCTTGAAAAGTATGATATGGGTCGAAGCATTACTCTCAAACGAAACCCAAATTGGTGGGGGTTTAAACTCGATGCGAATAAAGGTTTTAATAAAATCGATCGCATTGTATTTCGGTTTATTAAAGATGAAACCGCTAAACTTGAATCGCTTAAAAAGGGCGATCTTGATTATTTAGGGTTAACCCCTGAGCAATATGAAAAGAAAACTAGTGGCGAGTTGTGGGGTACAAAAGTTTTTAAAAAGCAAGTTGAAAACAGTGCCCCAAAGGGGACTGGTTTTATCGGGTTTAATTTACGAAGCCCATTGTTTAAAGATGTAGAAGTTCGTCATGCGCTTTCAGAGTTATATAATCGCGAATTTGCCATTGAGAAATTTTTCTTTGGCAAATATTTGCCAGCGCCAGGACCTTGGTATCCGCAAAGTCCATATGCAGACCCGAATACAAAGGCTGTCAAATTTAACCCTTCGAGTGCTCGCAAAAGATTAAAGGCCGCGGGGTGGGCAGATACTGATAAAGACGGAGTTTTAGATAAAGTGATAGATGGTAAAAAAGTGGATTTTCGTTTTGCCATTACTCATGGCGGAGGCCCATGGGAGCGATTTTTAACCATCTACAAAGAAGAACTTAAAAAATCAGGTATAGATGTGAGCCTCAAGCAACTCGAATGGAATGCTCTTTCAAAAAATATTCAAGACTGGAACTTTGACATGGTGGCTATGGCATGGGGTGGAGCTGTCGAGTATGACCCCAAGCAAATTTGGCACTCCTCTAGTATTCACAAAGAGGGGTCAAATTTTGCGGGGTATTCAAACCCGAAAGTAGATAAATTAATTGATGAAGCCAGACAAGAGATGAACGAAAAAAAACGTATAAAAATGATTCAAAAAGTTTATGCCATGGTGGCGGCAGATCACCCGTATGTCTTTTTATATAATCCGAAGTATGCGTTTTATGGGCACACAAAACGTATGCAATTGCCAAAGCCAACTTATAAGTACGGTATTGGATCGTCCACGTGGTGGATAAAAGAGTAAATGTATAAATGCACTGTGAGAGAACAATAATATATGTTTAAGTATTTAGTACGCAGAGTGTTTATGATGATTCCAACCCTGTTTGGGATTACGCTTATTTCATTTGTCATAATCAATCTGGCGCCTGGGAGCCCGATAGAGCAAAAGCTTCAGCAACTGCGCATGGGCGGTTCGATGGAGGGCGGCTCTAGTCGCGCTGGCGGCGATAGATCTGGAGTTTCTGAAGAGGTTGTGGAGGCGCTTAAAAAACAATATGGTTTTGATAAGCCGGTGCTTGTTCGTTACGGTATTTGGATTCGCAATATCGCGAAGTTCGATTTTGGCGATAGCTTTCAGTTTGAAGAGCCAGCACTAGATTCAATCGTGCGGTGCTTTCCGGTTTCGTTGCAGTTTGGAGTGATGTCATTACTACTTGTGTATTTAATTTGTATTCCTCTCGGAATTTTTAAAGCTGTTAAGAATGGTTCAGGCTTTGATTCGATTACGAGTTTTGTACTGTTTGTGGCGTATTCTGTTCCGCCACTTATGTTGGGTGTTATGCTTATGGTTTTTTTCGCAGGCGGTTCGTATTTTGATTGGTTTCCGAATCGCGGCATAATGTCCGATAATTATGCCGATCTCACATCTTGGGGCAAATTTACCGATCGTGTGCACCACTTTGTGCTGCCGCTCGCTTGCTACATGATTAATAGCTTTACGGTTCTGACAATAATGATGAAGAATTCGTTGCTTGACGAAATCAAACTCGATTACGTACGAACGGCTCGTGCGAAAGGCTTGGCAGAAAATGTTATTATTTTTAAACATGCCTTACGAAATGCCTTAATCCCTCTTGTTACTGGTATTGGCAGTTTTTTAGGGGTTTTTCTTGCCGGCTCACTTATTATTGAATCTATATTTTCACTCAATGGTATTGGAGAATTGGGTTACCGCGCGGCACTCAGTCGAGATTACAATGTTTTAATGGCACTCATATTTATTTCAAGCTTAGTTTCTCTCGCGGGTAGATTAATAAGTGATTTACTTTATTTGGTTGTCGATCCAAGGATAGATTTTAATTAATATGATAGAAAAGTTAATATCAAATCCACTGACTTTAAAACGCTATCGAAACTTTAAAAAGATTCGTCGGGCCGCTATTTCGACTTGGGTATTTTGTCTTTTGCTTTTCATGAGTCTGACTGCAGAATTCTGGGCTAATAGTAAACCCATACTTATGAAGTATCAGGGGCAATTGTATTTGCCATCCATAATTAAATATCATCCAGAAGTGTTTGGGCAAACTGAAGCTATGGTAACAAATTATCGAAAACTTGAAATGACAGACAATGATTGGAGCATTTGGCCTCCTGTTAGATGGGATCCTTTTGAAAGTAATATTGAAATGGACACTTACCCATCGGGCCCGACTTCGCAAAACTGGCTCGGCACGGATGATCGCGGTCGAGATGTGCTAGCCCGTTTGATATATGGATTTCGGTACAGCATCGTTTTTGCTCTCTTGGTTTGGTTGTCTACCTATGTTGTAGGTGTAATCTTGGGCGCTTTGATGGGATACTATGGCGGCAAAGTGGACATTTGGGGACAGCGAGCCGTTGAAGTATTCGAATCTGTTCCGACTTTACTTCTACTGATCACATTGATTTCTATATTTGGCGCCAACCTATGGCTGCTGATTTTATTTTCGACAATATTTGGCTGGATGATGATTTCAATTTATATTCGAGCCGAGTTCTTGCGTTTGCGCCGTCGCGAATTTGTTGATAGCGCACGGGCCTTGGGTGCAACTGAACTACGGGTTATTTTTAAACATATTTTACCAAACGCTCTAAACCCTGTAGTCACTTTTAGCTCATTTACCATTGCGGGAGGGATATCAGCCCTTGCTGCCTTAGACTATCTTGGATTTGGCCTTCCAGCCCCAACTCCGAGTTGGGGAGAGCTTCTCAATCAAGCTCAGCGCAATTTCACAATAGCCTGGTGGCTCGCGGTATTCCCGTCGCTTGCGCTGTTTATGACGCTTGTCGTACTGAACCTCATTGGAGAGGGCGTACGTGAGGCGTTTGATCCTCGCAAATCATGATGTCAGTCATGTCGCCCCGCACATTATTGACCGTATAGTGCTCACGCAGTATGTTTTCAAAATTATCAAACCAAATAGCGGGGGCGTTATGAATAAAAATATATTTTCTACCTTAATAACTTTTGGATTCGTATTGTCGCTCCCAACATCAAGTTTTGCGCGAGATGTTGACCCCGATCAGGTTCTAACAGTTTCGCAAAAAATCGAAGTGACGCAGTTTTCGCAAGGTTATGCCAACCTGATGAACGCAATTGCGGCTCGTAAGTCTAACTCGGTCGATCTTCGCAGCCCTGAGGCTGAAGCTTTACATGCAAGACTTAAAAAGTGTTCGGTTATTGAGCGAGCAGACGGTGATCTTATCGAAATTTCAGGAGATAAGTGCGATATTAGCTATGAAATTTTTATTTTAAAAAGAGACTTGGGATTCAATGAGTCGGGCGATCCCATCACAGAGGTAGAGACGTCAGAGTATTTTGTTAGTAAGTCAGAGGCACTTACTAAGCTTGTTGGTTTTAAATACATGAAAACTGAAAATCTTGATCACAGCGAAACTTTGATCAGTACGCCTTCATATGTGAAGATTTCAAACGGCAGCGCGGTTTTCACAAATGCAAGTGGTCAAGATGTCACTCTCACCACTAGAGCACGCCTTTACACGAATATGGAAAACGAAGATCAAACACTTTACCGTATGGCCACAATAGAGTTTGAGAAGTTTGCAGTACGTTTTGATATCTCAGCATTTATGAATTATGCAGATGTAATTAAATCTTCAACTGCAGTGCTGAATAAGCAAGACTCTACCCTTGAAGAGCTCGCAGCAGTGTTTACGACTTATCTTGTGGGACTCGATATTTAGAGCGAGCTAATGGTGAAATAAGTTGTAAAATATCAACTCAGAATTTGGTGGGTTGAGTTCTATAAGCGCAGTGTTACCAGATGGATCGAGCGTCATGCGCCGAATAGCTAATTCTGACTTATCAACCTCGCCGTTTTCTAACACGATAAATCTCTGTTGAACCTCTCGGCTTTGCTGTTCGCTAGTGACTATTTCACCATTGGGCAAGAGTTTAATTGATTGAACATAAATATTAAAACTATCATTTTTAATTTTTTCAACCTGTGCTCTTGTTAATATGAACTCGCCTGCATCAGTGGCATGAAAGTGAAGGTCAGAAGTGATCTCATTGATAAGATGGGGTTCAAAGCTCAATTCATTTTCTTGCCAATAAAATTCATGAAGACCACTAAATTGTTTTTTTTCTAAGTCCCAGATGGCAAAAAGTTTAGGATTGTTGCCAATAGATGAAGAATTAAAAGTCCTGCCCTTATCGGCGAGTACAGATAAGTAACGTCCGTCAGCGCTGAGTTTTACATCTAAATGGGTATCGGGGTAGATGTCATATTTGTTGATAAAGCTTTTTAATTTTCTATGAAACTCTTCTGAGCTCGGAATTTCTGTACTGCTGGTATTGCCATCATCATCTAGTCGAATAATTTTAAGCACAGGTGACCGGTTTCTTTTGGGTTCAGAAACATCGATAGCTATGGTTCTCAGATTAGCCGAATGAGAAAGAATTTTGCCAGTGAATTTAGTGTGAGGTTTTACGGGCAATTCTAAAGATAAATTCGAACGGTTTGTTTTTACTACTGAATTTGTATAGACTCGTTTGTCAGTGCCCCCACCTTCTGTGTGAGTGGTGATCATAAGATCACTAGATTCTGAAAGATAAAATGACGTGATTTGATCGCTTTGTTCGATTAAAAACTCGACGTACTGTTGAGGGTCTGCGAGGTTCCATACTGTGTAACGATAAGTTGTTGGGGAGCCCATCCAGCGTTGTTGTCGGTAGGCAAGATGTGTATTTTTATAAATTTCTGTATTTAAACTCGATGCTAGGTCTCCGAGCCCTGGGCTTAATTGAGATATTTTTTTAGTCAGTAGATTAACAGAGAAGAAGCGATAGTAACTATCACCTCCATCATGGCGACTCATTTCGGCAAAGAGGTACTGCCCGTCTGAACTCAGCTGAAGATGATCATTTATATACCCAGGGTTGTCTGATAAAAGTTTTGCAACAAGTCCATTGCTGTTGAATAAGATATTTTCAGTCGTAAGGTCAAAAATGTAATGTAAAGAGTTTTCATGCTCACCCCAACCCAGACTCAAGTTGCTCGTGTAGATCATTTCTTTTGCAATACAAACCAGCCGCCCGTTAATTTGCTTAAGCTTGCAATCTCTGGGTTGGGCAAAGGGGAGTGAAGCTAAATTCGAGTCTGAATAGTTAGCCTTCTGTGGTTTAGCAATTTTATTTTTTGAAGATGTTGTTTGCAGCGTATTATTTAGAAGCCAGCCACTACAGGCTCTTTTATCGTTAGGGCTATTATGATTTGTGCGAGTGGCGAAAGCTATAGTGGGGAACAGTAGGAGAATGTAAAATATAATTTTAAATACTACAGCCATGAAAAGATCCAATATTGGTTATTTGAGTTCATTTCTTCCTACCGAATAGACACAACTTTGGCAGTTTTACGTAGCAGATGTTCGCATGTCGTTTTCTTCTGTTTTTTCTTAACGTCAAAATTAAAAAGAGCGACTGTCCAAAATGCTTCTTTGAGCATTCGCTCATTGCTGGGGACGGCGTTTTCTTCATCTATCGGCGTAAATTTGAGTCCATCCAAGATATAAGCGGCGGTAAGAAAGTCTAAGGGCAGAAGCTCGAAATTATTGTCGAGCATAACTTTATAAATATCTTGAGCTTTGATTAGTGCGGATTCTGTTTTGGCAACGATTTCACTGAGTTCAATTTGTTTTTGAGATTGTGTTGTCGCAAAACGAATGTTTTTAGCATCGAGCTTGTCAATTAACTTTTGCTTTTCATATTCTATATCGAAAAAAGTTCTGACTCCCGCTCCTGCGGTGTTAAACTTAGCATCAATTCCGGCTATGACATTTTTTAAAAGTATAATTTCTAGCGAAGTAAAATTAAGGTCTGTTCGGTCAAGTACTCGATTGAGTCTGAGCATTCTGACTGCAGTTGGTAGACCTGGCGGGTAAAGAGCTTTGAGAGCGGCCGCGTAACCGTCTTGGCTGCGGGCTTGGGCAGTGCCCGACCAGTTGAGAGCGAAAATGACAAGTAAAGCCGTCGTTATACGGTAAAAATTAATTTTCATGATCAGTACTTTCTGGTTGTTCTACAACAATCCGTAGTGCTTGTTTAAAGAGTTGGCTCTTTTGAGCCGCAAGGCGGACTTGCCAGGCCTCTTTTAGAAGACCACTGAGCTCCGCATGCTCACCCGAATCTTTCGACTGGATAATCCACTTTGTATAGTCTAGAGGCATCATTCGATCAAACATGACGCCTTGACTGAGATATTTTTTGAGTTCTTGTAATTGGCAGGCCTTAGTTGGCGCGGCATTTCGGAGGTTCATTTTTTCAATGAAACAATTGTAATTGTAGGCGCCTTCCCAAACTTTATACCCAGCACTGAGATTTTCTAAAAACTGTTTCGAAAAAATAACAAATTCTTGGGTTAGCTGATGGCTTTTTGAGATACTTTCTTCCGTCGAAAGAAGGTCTTGAACTCCTAATCTGTCAATTGATGGCAATTTTAGAACGACCTTATTAATACATTCAGATTTGTCAACGACGTCAGAATAGAGGGTGTTGTAGGGTTGAATACAGTTATCAACATGAAGAATAAGGGCTCGTTTTATATCTGGACTGACTTCAATAAATTTGATTTTGGCATTCCCAGATTTCCCGTAAGACAAATTTGTATTTATGTCAGAAGCCAATGCAAGGCTTGCATAGCAGCTGACTAGGCATAATTGGGTGAGGCAATATAATGTTTTTTTCATAGTAACACCTCTATACGTATTGATAGAGGCAATATTAACACGCTAGGCATGTCAAAATCTGTCACTTGTAATTATTGGATGATTGTCAAAAAAATAGACAGCGCGCTGTACCGACATTAAACTTTGGGCATATGCGGTAGTGTTGATAGGGCGTGGGGTGGGGCGAACAGTTCGATTGCGAAACGTCGAGCCTGCACGATTAGTTGATACTCTAAGAGGCAAGCCTTGCGCATTTGCCCAACTCTATACTTGAATCAGTCCTCTAAATAAGTATAACCAGCCAAACCTTCTTCATAATGCTTCATCAGAAGGCGTGCGTCGGTGTGCGTGAGATTGCCCTTGGCAATAGACTGCTCAGTCGCTTTACGAACCATTTCTAGAAGTTCTGAGCGGTTGTAATCAAGATAACTCAAAACTTCTGTTACTGTATCGCCTTGCAGGACGTGGTCTACCGTGTAGCTGCCATTATCATTAATTGTGATGTGAACAGTGTCTGTATCACCAAAAAGATTGTGAAGATCTCCGAGAATTTCTTGATAGGCACCTGTTAAAAATGCGCCCAAATAATAGGGCTCGCCCTCAACCAAGTCGTGAACCTCGAGGTATCCTTGATTTTGGCCAGTATCAGTGTCGATAAAGTGTTCAATTTTGCCGTCAGAGTCGCAAGTGAGATCAACAATCGTGGCGCGACGTTCAGGCCGCTGGTTTAACTTGTGAATAGGCATGACCGGAAAAACCTGTTTCACCGCCCATGAGTCAGGCAAAGACTGAAAGACTGAGAAGTTACAGAAAATAGTGTCTGATAATTCTTTTTGTAAGTTCCAGTAAATATCTTCAGCGTCAGGATTATCTTTTGCAATTGCAGTCATGCGAGTGGCTATTGCCCAATATAAATCTTCAGCTTTCGCGCGTTGCTCGAGGCTCAACCCACCGAATGAAAAGAGTTGTAGAGTGTCGCTCTTTTTTTCAATTAAATCGTTGTAGAACTCATTGATATTTTTTTGATTTACGTTGTCATAAATATAGTGAAGGTCTTTAACTAAAAGAGAATCTTTCTTATCTAGGGCGAAAGGCAAAGTTCTTTTTTGAACTTCATTTAATCCGAGCACATCAAAAATTAAAAGTGAGCTATGGGCAACCAAGGCGCGGCCAGATTCTGAGATAATATTAGGGTGCGGAATGCCACGTTCGTCACATATCGCCTGTAAAATAGCCACAACATCATTGGCATATTCTTGTTCAGAGTAATTTGTAGAGCTGTCACTTTTGCCTGAGCCGTCGTAGTCGACGCCCAAACCGCCGCCCACATCGATATACTTCATGGTGGCGCCCATGGCACATAACTCAGTGTAAAAGCGTGCCGCTTCTTTAATTGATGTTTTGATAGATTGAATGGATGGAACTTGAGAACCTATGTGAAAGTGAAATAACTCAAGGCAATCGAGCATATTTTCTTTTTTGAGAAGCTCTACGCCAGATACAAGTTCACTTGGCGTTAATCCAAACTTTGAACGCGCGCCTGAAGATTCAGTCCATTTGCCGGCGCCTTGCGAGTTGAGTTTTGCACGAAAACCGATTTTAGGCTTAATATTTAATTTTTTAGAAGAAGAAATAATAAGCGGGAGCTCGGCGAGACGATCGACAACAATGAATGTTTGTCGTCCGAGTTTTTGTGACAGTAGGGCTGTGTCGATATACTCAACGTCTTTAAATCCATTGCAGACGAGCACGGCATCGGGTGTATCCATAAATGCGAGTGCAACTAACAGCTCGGGCTTACTGCCGCACTCAAGCCCTAGGCGATTTTCTTTACCGAAGTCGACGATTTCTTCGAGCAAGTGGCGCTGTTGATTGACTTTGATTGGGTAAACGCCCGAATAATTGCCAGTGTAATTGGCTTCGCGAATGGCGTGGGCAAAGCAGTTGGAGATTAATGTCACACGATCTTGTACTAGATTCGGAATTCTAATCAATATGGGTGGGCGAACTCCGCGCTCGCGTAAATCCTGGATGAGTTTATAAAGATCGAGCCCGGCTTTGTCTTTTGCGGAAGCAATTTCAACATTGCCAGCTGGATTAATACGAAAGTATCCGCCGCCCCAATTGTTGATGCCATACAAGGCCGCGCTTTTTTCGATACTCCAACTCATGAATGAACCTCTCCGCAATTCAGAATTGCTAAGTATGCTTCGTGCATTTTATTTAACAATTAAATTCAAAATCTTGCCAGGTTTATAAATCACCTTTGCTAATGCCATACTATCGAGGGCATTCGCAACAGAATTTATCTCTTTTGCAAGAGTAATGGCGTCAGCTTCCGACGTGTCGAGAGCCACTTGAATGCTCCCTCTCATCTTACCATTCACTTGCACACCCATTTCGACTTTATCATCAACAGTGAGCTCGGGGCTATAGGTTGGCCATGTGGCGAGAGAGACGTAACCTTCTCCACCTACTCCGTGCCAGACTTCTTCAGCAAAGTGAGGCGCAAAGGGCATCACGAGTTGAGCCAGTATTTTGATAATGGAGCGTGGTCTGATGTTCGCTTTATAGATGTCATTTACCAGGATCATCATAGCCGATATTGCCGTGTTAAAGTTCATGGTTTCGATATCTTCACTGACTTTTTTAATTGTTTTGTGAAGCGTGCGCTCCAGTTCTTCAGGAATATTGCAGTCTTCGGCTATGGCCGCTCCGTTTTCATTAAATGTGAGGCGCCAAATTCTCTCTAAAAAGCGGCGAACTCCGTCGATACCTTTGGTGTCCCACGGCTTATCTTTATCAAAAGGGCCAAGAAAAGAGATGTAAACCCGGGCGGCATCAGCCCCGTACTCAGCGCGAACATCATCAGGGTTCACGACATTGCCGCGAGACTTAGACATGCGCTGCCCGTCGGTGCCCATAATAACGCCTTGGTGGGCTAACTTTTGAAATGGTTCGTCGTGGGTGACGAGGCCGCAGTCAAAAAGGACTTTGTTCCAAAAGCGAGAATAGAGAAGATGGCCAACCGTGTGCTCTGAGCCTCCGACATAAAGGTCGACGGGCATCCAGTACTTTTGAGCTTCAAAATCAAAAGGCGCTTTCGAGTTTGTCGGATCTGTATAACGCAAGAAGTACCAAGAAGATCCAGCTGAGCCCGGCATAGTGTCGGCATCTCGTCGACCTCCGCCAGAATAATTAATAAAATCAGGCACGCGAGCTAGCGGCGGCTCTCCTTTTTCAGTGGGTTGATAATCAGCTACTTCAGGTAGAGTGAGTGGGAGTTCATCTTCTGGGAGGACCTTTAGTGTTCCGTCGGGCATATGAACTATAGGGATTGGCTCCCCCCAATAGCGTTGCCGACTAAAAAGCCAATCACGAAGCTTGTACTGAATTTTTCTAGAGCCCAAATTTTCTTTAACGACGTGATCAACAGCTTTGGTAATGCCTTCGGTTTTCATCAATCCATTTAGAAAACCCGAATTGATAAGCTTTCCTTCGCCGGTAAATGGAAGATCACTATCACTTTCAAGAACGCGCACAATGGGGAGTTCAAATTTCTTGGCAAACTCAAAGTCGCGCTCGTCATGGCCAGGGACTGCCATAATCGCACCAGTGCCGTAGTCCATCAGAACATAATCGGCAATCCAGATTGGAGTTTTTTCTTTGCTGAGCGGGTTAATGGCGTAGGCGCCAGTAAAGACTCCCGTTTTTTCAGTCGCTGCTTTTCGGTCGAGATCACTTCGGCGTGAGGACTGATCGACATAATCAGCGACAGCTTGTTTTTGGGCAGCACTCGTAATTTTTGTCACAAGTGGATGCTCGGGCGCTAAAACCATAAAGGTGGCGCCAAATATAGTGTCAGGGCGAGTGGTGAACACGTCAAATTTT
>JAGRAK010000300.1 GCA_020434645.1 Bdellovibrionales bacterium
TTTTTTTTCTTGCAAGCTGTACCCTGCTTGAATCGAACGGCGTGCCCCGCGCTAACAGCGCGACCCATTCGATTGGTAGGGAATGCCGGATTCGAACCGACGACATCTACCTTGTAAGGGTAGCGCTCTACCAACTGAGCTAATTCCCTAAAGAACGATTGTTATAGGTAAAAAGAAACCAACTGTCTAGTAGGTTTTCATCTTCTCAAGTACGTAATTCGAGTCTTCCATGCACTTTTTCCCGCGCAAAGGGCAAAAAGTAGCCGCTGTTACCAAATTCTCGCCGCGACAGACCGCCCCGGTATCTTTTACATAAGATCTCACTATAACTGCATAATCTGGGTCGCCATTCTCTGGGCTCAGCACCCCTCTTACGACACGCTGGTCTTTTTGAGAATAGCCTCGGCCTCCCGCATACAAGACCCCGTTTCGGTCGTACTGCCTAATAGTCAAAAACTTGAGGTCTTCGCGTGAGCTGTCGCTCACATCAAACACTAAGTAATGTCGTGAAAATTGGCCGCCTTCTTTGGACTGCACCTTATAAAGGCCAGATATATCAGACCAAGGAAAAGGACACTCTGTTCCCCATGGCCAAGGAAATAAATCATCACCCATAGTATCAAATGAGCTCGATCCAAATGACGGTAACGAAAGCAGTATTAGCGCCATTAGCATTAAAACTTTTTTCATCTCTTCTCCTTCGATAATTTATTTCTGAAACAAAACTCGTGCATTCTTATTCAAATAATATCCATTTTTAGCCCTAAAAATATACTTAGGTTTTTCATAGTCCGGCTCAATCATTTTTCTGAGACGCTTAATTGTGACATATAATTTATTATCATGAACACTTGGGTCATAGGATTGCTTCCAGATTTTCTCTACAATCGCTTCTTTTGAGTATACTTCGCCTGGTGTCTTAACAAACATTTTAAGTAGATCTAGTAGTATAAATTGATTTTTAAAATCAACGCGACCCTTATCTTTTTCGACGATCTGCTTATTTACAGAGTCAAACATGAGATCGTAATCCGAACTCTTAACCTCACCCAACTTAGCCAAACGCTTTTCAATCTTTTTAACTGAAAACTTCAAATTCTCCGGATCTGCACTGCGCTTAGCTAAGGTTAGGTACATGCGCGCAAGATCTTTTTGGCCGGCGTCTAAGTACGTGACACCCATCGCATAGAGTAGGTTTATAAAAATATAGAGGTTTTTTTGCTCGCGTAATTCTTCGTAACACTTATTAAATATCTCAAGTGCCTGATCATATTTACCCATTTCACGTAAAATATGGCCATTCAAAATATCACAAGAGAGCTTGAGCTCTGGAAGAGGTAAAACTTGAAAAAAAACTTTTAAATTGTAGATCTCTTTTAAGGCATCTTCAAAACGATTCAAGGTTGTATAAATAATGGCGATACCATTTATCGCAAAACAAATATTTTCTTTATCGTCGTTAGCAAGCGCTACAGCTAAAGACTTCTCTAGAAACTCTAATGCCGTTTTATGCTGACCACGATATGAAGCGCAAAGGCCAAGACTATAATAAGTCTTTGCATCTAAAGAAATTTTCTCTTTTATAACTAGAACCTGAAGCCGCTCTTTAAGTTCATCAATGGCCTTTATGTTTTCCATCTCTGCGTAAATTCGCAGCAATGCATTATTGGCCTTTAAATACCCTTCATATTGCTTATTAGTTAGATACTCTTCGAGAGCCTTAACAAAGTAACCCTCAGCAGCTTTGAAATCACAGCGCTCAGCATACAACTTGCCCACTTCAAATAGTGAGTCTGCCCCTTCTGTGATTTCAATTTTTGCCACGATTTTCCCCTGCGCTACAAATTCTTACAAAATCTGTCACGTAGGGGTCAATGAAATAATTACTAATGCTGCAGTGAGGAGCCCTGGTATTGGGCTCTTATGCCTGAACCGCGCTCTGGGCGAACCTTAAATAGCTCCTTAGCATTCTTAATTTCTAAGGCATGAACAAGGACCTGGTCAACATGGTCGACCAAGATCACCTTCACATCCTTTAGAACCTGCTTCGGTATATCCTTAAGATCTTTCTCATTCTCTTTTGGTATAATAACGGTCTTAATACCACCACGATGAGCGGCGAGAATTTTTTCCCGCAAACCGCCTATTGCAAGTACGCGACCTCTTAGGGTCACTTCGCCTGTCATAGCTACGGTTTTCTTAACCGGTATTTTTGTCATAGAAGAAACAATACTCGTTGTTATGGCAATACCTGCTGATGGTCCATCTTTCGGTATAGCACCCTCTGGCGCGTGAATATGAACGTCCATATTCGAGTAAAAGTCTTTATCAAAACCGAATAATGGACCACGTGAGCGAACATAACTCATTGCCGCCGAGCAAGATTCTTTCATTACATCGCCCAGCTGCCCAGTTATAGTAAATTTGCCTTTACCAGGAACAGTTGAAACTTCGACTACAAGAAGATCTCCGCCCACTTCAGTCCACGCGAGCCCGTTTGTGAGCCCCACTTCACTTTGAGCTTCGATT
>JAGRAK010000301.1 GCA_020434645.1 Bdellovibrionales bacterium
TTTAGGAGCGACACTCGCTTTTTTATCTGCACGCTTTCTACTTCGCGATTCTATACAAAATAAATTTAAAGATAAATTAAAGGCTATAAATAAGGGGGTCGAAACAGACGGCAACCTTTACTTGCTCACCCTGCGACTCGTGCCGGCTTTTCCGTTTTTTATAATTAATTTAGTCATGGGGCTCACCCCTATTCGAACTTTAAGTTTTTACATCATCTCTCAAGTTGGCATGCTCCCGGGCACGGCTGTTTATGTGAATGCCGGGACTCAGCTTTCAAAAATTGATTCATTAAAAGGTATATTAAATTTAGAGCTCATTGTCTCATTTGCACTTTTAGGAGTATTCCCACTGGCTGTAAAAAAAATAATGCAATATTTTAAAACGAGAAAAAAGTGACAAAATCATTTAAAAAACCAAAAAAATATACACACAATATAGTGGTCATCGGCGCAGGCGCTGCCGGCCTTGTCACATCATACATTTCAGCTGCACTTAAAGCTAAAGTAGCCTTAATTGAAAAAAACAAAATGGGTGGCGACTGTTTAAATTATGGCTGCGTACCAAGTAAAGCCCTTATTCGTAGTGCAAAAGTTGTTCATCAAATTCAAAATGCAAAAAAATATGGCATTCATACAGCTCAATGTGAATTTGAATTTAAAGACATTATGAGCCGTGTTCATAAGATTATAAAAGCCATTGAGCCTCATGACTCTGTTGAACGCTACTCACGCCTTGGCGTTGAGTGTATCGAAGGCGCTGCTAAAATCATCTCGCCCTATGAAGTTGAAGTGAATGGCAAAATTCTCACAACCAAAGCCATTGTTGTCGCAACAGGTGCTGCTCCTATTGTCCCTAAAATTACAGGCCTAGAAGATATAGAATATTTAACTTCAGACAATTTATGGGAACTCACTGAACTCCCTAAAAACCTATTAGTTTTAGGTGGTGGCCCTATTGGCTGCGAGCTCGCTCAATCTTTTAATCGCCTCGGATCTAAAGTGACCCTACTTGAAAACTCCGACACCATTATGGCAAGAGAAGATCAAGACGTGAGTGCCGAGATCACCAAGAAATTTCAAGCTGAGGGCATTAAACTCTTAACTGGATATAATACTA
Organism: Bdellovibrionales bacterium; assembly: GCA_020434645.1. Classification (GTDB taxonomy): domain Bacteria; phylum Bdellovibrionota; class Bdellovibrionia; order Bdellovibrionales; family UBA1609; genus RBG-16-40-8. The sequence continues at coordinate 1,118 of JAGRAK010000301.1, forward strand.
AAAGTTTTCAAAAAACCGAAAGTGGTGGCACTTTAATTGCGAAAAAAAATGGTGAGCAAAAAGAAATTCACTTTGATAAAGTTTTAATTTCAGTCGGCCGTCGCGCCCGCGTAACAGGATTTGGTCTTGAAGACCTAGGGGTTGAACTCAATAAAAATGGCACTGTAAAAGTAGATGATTATTTAGCTACAAATTATAAAAATATTTTTGTCTGCGGTGATGTGGCTGGCCCCTATCAATTTACTCATGTAGCCGCTCATCAGGCCTATTATGCGGCCGTCAATGGCCTTTTCTTACTCCTCACACGATGGGCAGCCCCCTTTGCTGGCAAAAGCGTTAAAGCACACTATAGCGTGATCCCGTGGGCGACATACACAGACCCTGAAGTGGCTACTGTTGGCCTGACCGAAAAAACGGCATTGGCGCATAAGATACCATACGAGCTTACAAAGTATGGCATTGACGATCTTGATCGCGCTATTGCCGATGACGAGGCTTATGGGTTTGTTAAAGTTTTGACTGAACCCAAGAGTGATAAAATACTTGGCGCCACAATTGTTGGTCAGCATGCCTCTGATATGATTGGTGAGTTTATTTGCGCCATGCGCTTTGGCTTTGGCTTAAAAAGTATTATGGGCACCATACATATTTACCCAACAATGTCAGAAGCCAACAAATACGCTGCCGGCGCCTGGTCGCAAGCCCGAAAACCATTGGGCTTATTAAATATTTTAGAAAAGCTTCATGCCTGGCGCAGAAACTGATATAAACGCTGAACTTGCAAATCAATACTTAACAAGGTTACAGATAAATGAAACTCAGCTCACGTGTTCAGGCATTTCTTAAAACTTTAAGCTTAAGCGTACTTTTATTTTCATTTTTTCGAATAATATTTTACCTGACGTTTATGAATACGTCACAGAACTTTACTTTTTTAGATGCCTTACGTGCGTTTTTTATTGGCCTGCGCTTTGATATTCGACTCAGCCTACTTCTTTCTCTGCCAATACTTTTGTTTTCACTTTTCAAAAGAATCCATTGGGCGCGATCTGATTTTTCACGAAAGTTCTGGGCATCAGCTTATGCTCTCATTTTTTTATCATTACTTTTTACCTACGCCGGAGACTTAGGTTACTACGCCTACCTGCGCAGCCGAATTAACGCTCGTATATTTGAGTTTTTTAATAATTTTCTTATTTCAGCTGAAATGGTTTATGAGTCTTACAACGTATGGGCTTGGTCTATCGGGCTCGTCATTCTCACATTCGTGATTTACAAAATCCTATATTTTTTTGTATTTACTCACAAAGAAGATGTTTTCAACAAGAAAAAGGTGCGAGTATTTCAGTCTCTTGCCCTGACTTTTGCCATCATCATCGGGCTCCATGGTAGCTCA
>JAGRAK010000302.1 GCA_020434645.1 Bdellovibrionales bacterium
TTTTATTGATGATAAGGTTCGCGAACAAAAGCTAAAACGTCAGAATGAGAAACTTTTGCAAATGGTACGTTACGTGAGCAGTGAAGATTGTCGTATGCAGTTTATATATAAGTATTTTTCTGAAGTTGATCACAAACCTTGTGGTCTATGCGATCGGTGCCAAGAAGTATGAAACTCTTTACTTCACGCAGAAAGTTTTTTCCTGACCCGGCAGCCCCCACTATGGACGGCATTGTGGCCATGGGGGATGAACTAAATTTTGAGACATTGCTAGAGGCTTATAGCTTTGGGATTTTTCCGTGGCCGCACCCCGAACTGCCATGTTTGTGGTTTTGTCCGGATCAAAGGGGCGTGATTGATTTTGAAGAGCTTCATATCAGTCGAAGTTTGCAAAAATTTATGCGTAAAACAAATTTTAAAGTCACATTCAATCAGGTGTTTTCAGATGTGATGGTCGAGTGTGCAGATGTGCCACGAGCGGGTCAAAGTGGTACGTGGATCACGCCCGCTATATTAAAAGCTTATGAAGAATTTCATAGGCGCGGTTATGCGCACAGTGTTGAGTGTTGGAGCGGAGATAAGCTAGTGGGGGGGCTTTATGGAGTGTATGTGGCGGGGGTTTTTAGTGGCGAAAGTATGTTTTTTAAAGAAAGTAATGCTTCGAAGTTTTGTTTATTAAAATTAATTGAAAGATTAAAAGAAAATGGGCTCACATGGATGGACATTCAAATGGTGACGCCAGTAACTGAATCTCTCGGCGGTAAATACATTTCAAAAAAACAGTATTTGTTGCGGGTGGAGCAATCCAAGCTGAAGGCGAAAAAATTAACTTGAACTTGATTACTCGTCGAGCTTTGGGTTTTCAGGCTGTAGCATGAGGCTTGGAAAGCGCTCACCCCAGGGGGCTCCTTTTTTTGCGTCATAATTGAGAGTGGGGCGTGACAAATAGTAGAGAGCCCAAATTGTCGCGGCAACGAGCGTGGCGTAAATCAAAATACGCCAAGTCTGACTCGCTAAAAAAAGTGCTAGATTTTGCATTCTTTGGGCGCGTTCAATGGCTTGCTGTTCGATAAATTTCTTTTCTAAAGTTTCTTGGATCTGGCGAGAGTGCCCCGGTGGCAACTCGTGAAAAGTAATGCACACCAGAACTTGGTTTTCGTCCTGAAAATCATCTTTTTTCATATACCATTTATGCGGTTCATACTCTTCTACTCGTACGACTCTAGCCCACCATGCGATCGACTCATCCCCGCTCAGTGGGATCTCTACCTTGATGAGATCTGAGATGTGTGGGGCGTTCTCAGGATCTGTGATAAAGGCAAGCCCCGTTTGCGATATATCCAAAAATCGCGTAGTAAAACTGCGACCTTGATCGTCTTTGTGTGCATAGCGCATAAACCGATTGTCGTTCGGATTCAAAGTGTAGCGAGGAGCGCGGGGATAGAATTTTGTGGCGCGTGAGCTCATAATTTCTTTTCGGCCTGGACTACCAGGATCTTTACCTCTACGGCATATTGTTTACTAGGGAGCTATATGAAACTCGACTTAAGTCGCAAGCGAAGGCTTGTATTCTATTCTGGCGGTCAAGAAAACAGCAACGGGCGCATACATGATGCTCTTTCTAAGCTTTCGGGTAAAAAAGCTCGCTCACTGACTTATATTCCGTTCTCTCATGAAAATGGAGTGCATTTTTATAATCGAATTAAAAAAAGATATAAAAAATATGGTTTTAAAAAGTTTCGTTATTTTGCGGCAGATAGTGATTTTTTAAAAAAAGAAATGAATGAAGCTTTTAAAAGTGACGTAATTTACTTGGCGGGCGGGAACACCTTTTATTTTCTGAAACATTTACGTGAAAGTGGATTTTTAAAAAAGCTAGAGGCTTTTGCTCGACGCGGAGGAATTGTAGCGGGTTTGAGTGCGGGGGCAATCATTATGACGCCCCATATTCGCCTTGCAGGTTACCCTCCGCATGAGGGCGACATAAATGAAGTGAAATTAAAAAATTTAAAAGGTTTAGGCCTTGTTAATTTTGAATTTTTACCGCATTTTACAAACTCTCGAAAAACGAATGAAGCGATGATTAAATACTCAAAGAAATCGCCTTTGCCGATTTTGGCATGCCCAGATGGGAGCGGTGTTGTTGCAACTGAGCTCAGTATGCAATTTATGGGAGTCGTGTATTTATTTTTTCGTGGCAAAAAATTTCGCCTTCACTAAGAAATTAGGCCACAATGAGTTTAGCAAAATTTTTTTTAATTGTACCACCAGGCTTAGAGGAGTTGGCTAAGCAAGAGCTTCTAGATAAAGCTCCTGGTCTGAATGTTTTGCGAGCTGAAAAAGGCGGCATTGAGATTGAGGCACCATTTGAACTCGGCCTTACTCTTAATTTAGTTTTAAAAATACCATCTGGTGTTCTCTTGAGAATTGCGGAGTTTAAATGTCGTGATTTGCCGAAGTTATATAATAAAGTTTCAA
>JAGRAK010000303.1 GCA_020434645.1 Bdellovibrionales bacterium
GTAATCGTACCGAATAGCACAATGAAGTCGACAGTTGATATGTCTTCACGGTTACAAGAATTTAAAATGCCACTGCAGTGCACTGAGCAAACAGCTTCAATTGAAAAAATATCCAGAGGTGTAGCGCAAGCGCAATCGCTTATGCAATCATCACGACTAGTTGAAGCTCAAGGTCAGCTCAGTATGCTTATCACAGATTTTCCGAACATCAGTGTGCTTCATGATCTGATGGGCAATGTTCATTACATGAACAAAAATCTTGAAATGGCATACGCGTCTTATCGCCGGTCACTCGATCTCAATCCATCAAATGTCGACACTCAAAGAATGGTTTCAAAAATTCAGGGCATTATTGGTATTCGAGTCCCGGCATCAAGCGGGGGGAGATAATATATGTTTTACATATTAGGTCTACTCATTGCAGTTGGAAGCTTAGTTGCATCCATCATACATTTGGGTCAATCGGCTAGTTCATATTATGACATGGTCGGATTCACTATGGTTATCGGTGGCACGCTGGCCACTGCGGCAATCACTTTGCCTTGGGATCTCGCTCGCGAGATATTTTATCGACTGCGCGAACTTTTTTATAGACCACTGCCAGATAGAAAAGATCTTCTGCTCACATGTATGCGTGTAAATGAAGATGTTTTAAAGGGAGTTTATAAATTTGATTCTCCCAATAAAGATCTTTCGCACCGAATTTTAAAAGATGGAGTTGAACTCATTCAGCTTGGGTTTTCGGCAGATAAAATTCAGACGATTTTAAAGGAGCGACTGTTTCAGGCGACTGAACGCACTCGACTTATTGGTACTAGCATTCGCTCTTTATCTAAATACCCACCAGCATTCGGTCTTGCGGGAACGGTGCTTGGACTTGTGCATCTTATGCGCGGGGTTTCAGATGGGATGACTCCGCAAGAAACTGGTATTCGTATGGCGATTGCATTGATTGCCACTTTTTACGGTCTTCTTGTGGCGAACTTAATCGTGAATCCAGCAGGTGAGGCTATCTCAAAACATGCACATGAAGAAGAGAAAATGGGTGAGATTGCATTGCAAGCTGTGTTACTAGCGGCAGATCGTATGAATATGCTCGAAACGCAAGAGATGCTCAACTCATTTGTTGATGAGCGCTACCGCGTAGATGTTTTAGGATTATCGACTATAAATGAACCTTCTGCTGAAGAATCTATAGCCACGCCGGGAGCCGCATAAGTGAGATCAATAGAGCGTAAAAAACAGCCAGAGCATGTTGATTCTGAAGGATCATGGGCGATTTCATATGGGGATATGATCACCTTGCTTTTAAGTTTTTTCGTTCTGTATTTTACCGTTGATCATACAAAGGTAAAATCAGATCAAATGCAGACGGCACTTATGGTTCGTTTGAAAGAGGCGGGCATGAAGGCTGAAGAGTTTGGGTTAAAATCTCAAATGAATATGGGGCCAACACCTGGCGAAGGCGTAGACCCTACAATTATGCAAAAGTTAGGTGCAGAAGTTTATAAATTTGATCATGCCTTAGTTGTCGACTTTCATGATGTTTCATTTTTCAAGTTAGGTAATGTTGAGGTCGCTGGCGATGGTATCGCCGCACTTGAAAATTTTGCCAAATTCTATGCTCCATTTGCGGGGCAGTATAGGCTTAACATTCAAGCCTACACAGATACGCGCAAAGTCTTGAGTAATAATTTAAGATACAAAGATAATCTTGAGCTCTCAGCTCTTCGTTCAATTGCTTCGATGCGAGTTTTACAAAAAGCGGGGATTCCCCTTGATCGCATGAAAATAGGTGGCTATGGCGAACTTGTAGAAACTCAAGAAAAGTTAATGGCACTGCAAAATGAAAAAGATCCGTTAAAGTTTACAAGAAAAGTTGTTTTGACAATTGAGCCCTTGAAGGAAAGGAACTAGTTATGCGTTTTCTGATGAGTATAATAATACTTCTATCATCAGTCATGGCCTCAGCCCAGGGGGCATTAGAAAGAGAGCATCCTCGTGTTTCTGAGCTTCAAGATAAGCTGACTGAATACGCAAGAGGCTACTTGCAAACTCGACTTCAAGGTGTGCCCTTTATGGTGACGGTGAAGCTTGAAGCTCTTCGTAGAACTAGCGGCTCAAATTACAAGCCACAACAAGAAAAGCTGCCGTATTATGATTTATCTGAAGAAGAAATTCGTGATGAGTGGGATGACCCATCAGCATCACTTTATGTGCTTCAATCTCGAATTCAAAAAGCCACAGTGATGATTAGTCTCCCAAAGGCTTTAAAAGAAGAGGAAGTGCAAGAGATAAAAGACACCCTAATGAACCTATTAAGGCTGATACCGGGTCGCGATGAAATAAAAGTAGAACAAAGAAACTGGTCACTAGGTGCAACATTTTGGTATTACTCTATGCTTGCTATTGGGGGCTTGCTGCTTCTTCTCGGTGGTATGCTCTTCATTAGCCGCAACTGGGCAAAGCGTATA
>JAGRAK010000304.1 GCA_020434645.1 Bdellovibrionales bacterium
CCGGCCCACTAATGAACTTAATTTTTGCGATATTTGTGTTTGGCGTAGTCGGCATGCTCGGCGAAAAAGTTCCGGGAACTCAGTTGGGAGACATTGACACAGGATCTGCAGCATATTCAGCTGGGTTTAGATCTGGTGACCAAATCTTGAAGATCGGCTCTACCAGCGTAAATCAGTGGTCAGAAGTTAAAGAAATTATAGAACGTAGTGCAGGCAAAACGCTTTCTTTTGTAGTTCAACATGACGGCTCTGAACAAGTTGAAGAAATTTCGGCAATGCCTGAGATTGGCAAAAACCCGTTTCTTTTCAGCACCGAAAGACAAGTCGGTCAGATAGAGGGTCTCTCTACCGATTCTGCGTCGTCACTTATTGCTGTTCCGAATGAGAAATCTCCTGCCGCTCTGTCAGGCCTTAAAACCTTCGATTTAATCGAGTCTATAAACGGAACTGAGGTCAATTATTGGCGACAACTTGAGCCACTACTAGCCGCCGGTATTGTTGCTGGAGAAATAAAAATCGTCGCTCGTGGATTTTCTGATAAAGGAGAATCTCTACCCGAAAGAACAATTCAGCTTCCGATAACTGGCCTCAACAATGATTCGCCCTTATTAAATCAAATCGGAATAACGCGAACTGATTTATTCTTGCTAAGCATTCGTGAGAAATCTCCTGCCGCACTTGCGGGATTAAAAGCCGGAGATCAGGTCGTAGATGTTGATGGCAAAAAAGTTTTGCAGTGGCAAACAATTTTAGACAAAGTAAAATCATTTAAGCTGGCTGATAAGTCTATAGCCTTTACTGTTTCTAGAAATGGTGAAGAGAAGACCGTCTCAATTATACCCGAGCAAATTGATCTGCCTACAGAACAAGGAGCCATGGAGTCTCGGTACGCTATTGGAGTGGTGCCCGCAATTTTATCTTCACCCAACGCGCCTTACCTTTTTAAAATCAGCAACCCTCTCTCTGCTGCTGTCTATGGCGTTCAACAATCATGGGTTTGGACTAAGTTAATTGCCATTAGCCTTGTACGGCTTGTGCAAAATGAAGTTTCAGCGCGAAATATTGGCGGCGTGATAACCATTGGCCGTGTTGCCAGTAAATCATTTGAAGTTGGAGTTGGTGCATTTTTAAAAATGATGGCCATAATATCTATTAATTTATTTCTTTTGAATTTGCTGCCAGTTCCTGTTTTAGATGGTGGCCATCTCGTATTTTTTACCATTGAGGCTCTAAAAGGAGCCCCCATCAGTTTTAAAAAACTGGAAATCGCTCAACAAGTAGGCCTTGTGCTTTTGTTAAGCTTAATGTTATTTGCTCTATTCAATGACATTTCTCATCTTATTTCTTCTTGGTAGGCCATGTTTACACTAGCTGTTGAGACTTCTACGCATCAAGGAAGTCTCACGCTTTTTTCAGATAATCAGATTGTAGACACTGAGTGCTGGTCGCGCGTAGGCTCTCACAGTGAATTTCTCACAAGCTCACTGCAATCTATTTTGAAAAAGCACTCCCTTTCACTTCAGCAATTGAATCGCTTAGCCGTCGGCACTGGCCCAGGTAGCTTTACTGGAATCCGCGTCGGAATTAATTTTATTCGAACTCTTGGTTACGGCCTGCACCTACCGATTTATTCGCTTAATTCACTTCACTTGCTGGCCTCACAAATTAAAGACTCTTCTTTTTCTAATATTAGGGTTGTTCAATACGCATTCAGAGATTTGCTCTACACAGGCCAATACAAACTAGATCAAGGTCGAGTTGTTGAATTTGAAAAACCATCGGCCGTTACTGCGGCTCAACTTATTACGCAGCTTAAAGAGCCTACGCTTATACTCGGATCTGGCGCGGAACTGCTCTTAAGTCTAGCTTCTCCAAAAATTAATGAATATATTATTCGAAATACAGACTTTAGTGATGACCCTCATTCTGTATTTTTTCAAAATACATGTGCACTAGACAAAAGTCTTATTCATCTAACTGATTGGATTCACACAATTCCTCTTTATATTCGCGCGTCAGAAGCCGAAGAGAAAATGAAGATGGGCAATTAAAGTCCAAAACATTTTACAGTTGGATAAATTGGTGACGCTTACAGCAATGAACAATACCCTACGGGGATCTCTTCAGGCGGGATCGGTGCTTGTCGCAATTGGCGGCGGCAAGGGTGGTATTGGTAAATCATTTGTCAGTTCAAATCTCGGAATATTTCTTGCGAATATGGGCTTCAATACCGTTATTGTCGATCTCGATTTGGGCGCTCCGAATTTACATACCGCGCTAGGCGAACTGCCACCAAATAAAAATTTTCATGAATTTATAAATGGTAAGTATAAAAATATTTCAGAAGCTGCAGTTGCTACACGCTTTCCAAATCTTCGTTTCATATCCGGTGCCAATGACCATAGCGAACTGGCTAATATAAGTATTGAAGAACAAAGCCGACTGATGTCAGCACTCTATAGGCTTGAAGCAGA
>JAGRAK010000305.1 GCA_020434645.1 Bdellovibrionales bacterium
TCGCTATAGTTTCAGGCACAAGCTTTAACTTCACACACACTTCGTTCTCAATTTTAGGAGAAAGTGTTGAGTAGGCGCCGACAGCTCCACTTAACTTGCCAATTTCACACTGCTTGATGGCTCGCTCAAATCGCAATTGATGACGACGAAGCTCGGCAAGGTGACCCGCTAATTTTACGCCAAAACTTGTAACCTCTGCGTGCATGCCATGAGTGCGACCAGCGCAAAGTGTGCCGGCATATTTTTTACTTTGACCATCAAGAGTCTTGTCAAGTGCCGATATACTTTTTGAAAGCTCCTGTCCTGCATCGCGAATCAATAAGCTAAGTGCCGTATCAAGAACATCACTAGATGTAAGCCCATAGTGAATAAACTTTCCGCTCTCGCCTACATTTTCAGCTAAATTTGAGACAAAAGCGATCACGTCGTGCTTTGTTGTTTGCTCTATTTCATCAATACGAGAAACACTAAACTTGGCTCGCTTGGCGATTTCTCGTGCTGCTTTTTCTGGAATAATTTTATTTTTTGCTTGAACTTGCGCAACAGCAATTTCAACCTGCATCATTTTAGAAAATTTATTTTCAGGAGACCAAATACGCCCCATCTCCTTACGGGTATAGCGAGCTATCATACGGATTCTCTTTCTTTGGCTTTTTGCTTTTCAATTTTTCTATCGACTTCTGTCTTCCAAGATTTAATGAATTCAAAAACCCTATTTTGATGACTAAATTGACCGACCCAGTCCATTGAGTCACATAAGTCAGTGCTGTCATGATGAATATTAGAATAATTTTTTCTTTTAATCTGATTGAGTCGATCATCGTTATAAACTACAAAACGAGAGGGGCCAAGCGTGGCCTCGTCATATAAATAGTCTTGAGGATAGTCGACCACTGCGGGTTCAGATCCCGGCAGTCGTGCTTTTAATATTTCAAGAATTTCTTTTGCTGTGTCTTCGATATATTTCTTCTGAAACCGGTGACCTGACGGAATGCGCACCCAAAGATCATAGCTGTCTCTCATTGAAGTCTTTTGTACGAGCTGCATATTCGCATGCGTCCATGGCAATGCCAGATCTTCAATAAGAACGAATTTCATTGGTAGCGACTCTTGCAGATGAGACGGACAAGCCAGATCTATACGGTAGCGAAGCCAAACCCAGTCAGGCTCAGACACCGCGTTTGAAAAAAGTAACTCTTCAAACTTTCGGCCAAGACGACGGGTCTCAAGTCCGTTGAGCGCCCAGATCACTTGATCGGCCGGTAAAACTCCCGACCAGTCACTTTCAATTTCAACACTGCGAATACTTGAACCCTCAATAAAAATATCTTTAACTTTTGCCTTGCTATAGACCTTGACCCTACGCGATCGCACCCAGTCCCATGACTTTTCGACTCCACGACGTGAAGCCCTTCGAACTGAAAAGGGCGAAAATATAGACAATGGTTGATTCTTCGACATCGCTTTAATACTCGAAACATAACTCGAACCGGCTATTGAGTGTGCCAAACAGGCCAGCCAACTTTGCGCGAAAGGCAGATTCATAATGTTTTTTTTGAGTTCCGTTTTTGTTTTTTCAGATATCTGGCCATCATCACTTAAGTACTCTTGGACTTCGGCACCAATGTTTCGCTTCTCAAGTAAATAATTTGAATGCGAACCCCTTAAGTCAAGAGGCCCCGATTTAGTCCAGACGCAAAAACCCTCTTCGACGGCATCGGCGTAATCTTCTTCATCGAGCCTTGCATTTTGAGTGAGCGAAAGCTTCCCCGTTTGAAATAAACCAAATGGCCCCTCCCAATCTTCTGGAGTCCAGCGGCCTAAAGAATCTGTCACATCCACAAGGTGAACTTCACAACCAAGTGTCGACTGAATTTCAGCAGCTAGCCAGTTGCCACGCCCAAAAGCTGATACAATAACTACTTTTTGCTTTTCCTCTATCATTTGGCCTCTAACTTATTAAAATCAAGCGACCACTTTTTTTCAGACCCTGACACGACAACACCCATGTCATAAGCACGAAAACCATTTTCTTTTACTAAAGTCATAGTTTTGTCGAAGTCATTTGCCTCAACGTATAGCACCAAGCCAATACCGCAGTTGAGTGTCAAAAGCAGATCCGACCATTCCATCTTGCCGCGCTTTTTAACTTCTAAAAAAAGTTCAGGCACAGGCCAGGGCTTTAGTTCTAAAGCTAATCCCTCAGGTAGCACTCGAAGTAAATTATCTAAACCTCCACCGGTCACATGAGCAATGGCATGCAGATTCAAACTTTGAGAAAGTAAATTTCTCACCATTTTTGGGTAAAGATGAGTTGGTGTTAAAAGTTTTTCTGCCCACTGCCTTAAATCATCAGCAAAGAGTTTTCTTAAAAGCGAATACCCATTTGAGTGAAAGCCCGAACTTTCGACCCCGATGAGACGATCGCCACTTTGAACTCTATGT
>JAGRAK010000306.1 GCA_020434645.1 Bdellovibrionales bacterium
TGCAAGTAGACAGACTCAGGCCCCACTTCAGTTGAAAACTCAGGCTGCACAAGCGTTTTTGTAATGGCGAGCGCATTTTGCGGCTCACCTAGACGCATATAAGACCATGCGGCTTCTTCTTGGGCTTCAAAATAATAGTCAGAATTTTTAGCCACTTTTTTATAGTAACGAATGGCCGGTTCTAAATAGCCATTTTGAAATAAAAATCGTGCTGCCGTAAGAGTGAGCAAGTCTTCGCCAACGGCATTTGATTCTGATTTTAAAAGTAGGTTCAATTTTTGCGCCGCAACCTTCGTGTTATCACGAAGACCAAGGTCAACAACTTGCTCCCAAATAGCATAATCGCGGGCGGCTGCGTTCAACCCAAAAACAGACTCCCACGCGATATCAGTCTTATTATCAAGATGTGTCCAGAGCGGATTGGTAACTGGCATAGCCTGTCTCCACCACTGCACCAAAGTAGCATGTATGTTCTGAGGCTTCTCGGCTTTTAATAAAGTCTCGAGTCCAATATGCGGAAGACCATTTTTATAGAGCAAATACCCATACAGAGCCCGGCCATTGTCGCTGCTGGCGAATTGAGTGTTCTTAAAAGCATCCCACCACGAATAAAGCGCTTTGTCGTATTTTTCAGACGCAAAAAATTGTATAAAAATATTTTGCTCTGGTGTTGCTTTGCCAATTATCTGCTTTAAAATAAAACTTTGATTAGCCGCAGAACTCACCGTCTTTGATTTTGACTGATCAGCATTTGATGTTGCACCCAGAAGTTCAGAGAACTCTTCAGCTTGTGCGCTCTGCACACCGCTTGCTGCTAAAATGACGATGAGTAATGATTTAAAGTACATCATAGTAAATACCCGATTTGAAAACTTCCGATTGTCAAATCCATTGGATCTTTTTTATCTGGATATCTTTGCGCTTCATAATTTTGATAACGCACTTCAAAGTGACTGGTTAAGTGCTTAGATATCCAAAGTCCGATTCCTCCTCCAGCAGTATACGAAGATGTCGGCCCTGAATTGAGTTCTATTTGCCCGGCACCGGCAATCGCATACATATCAAAATGCACCACTCCAAGATCAAACATATTCATCTTGCCGTAAATTGGAGACCAATTCACAGTTAGAAAACCTTGTTGCTTTATATAGTCGACAGCTGGAATATTTGGCGCGTATCCCACAATGCTTCCGCTCCCATTTTTAATAGGCGTGGGATTATTAATTAAGTTCTTACCCTCATCAGTATACTCGTTAAATGCATGCCCGTATTTTAGCCCTATAGACCACCTTGGGTTGATGTGAAACCGAGCATCCACTCCTGCAAGCCAAGTGCTTGTGTAAGAATCTCCTCCTAAAACAGCACTTGTTTCTGGCGCAATTTCAAATCGCTTATTGAGATCAACAATTCGATTCTGTACAACTTTGGTTTGAATCTCAGGGCTCAGCGCCTGTGCTCGTTCAAGAAGCACATCATTACCGCCCAGTGAATCAAAATCTTTCATAATATCATCAGCCCGAGAGTTACCTGAAAAAGTAAAGAGGGCTGCTATGATTAATAGTTTTTTCATTTCGCCACCTCTGTTGCAATTTTAGTCTCTACAAAAATTTTCTTTCTGAATACTTCTTCGCTAAACCGTGAGTCTCGCGCATTAGGAGATTCATTTTTAGCACGAAACTCAATAGTGTAAGTTCGGCTCCCCTTTGTGGCATCTGGCATCCACTCGACAGCGCAGTTTTTAGCAGAATCAGAACCAACGCAGTAACAACTTGCTCCGGCGCCTAAAACATTGAGGCAATTATTTTGAATGTCTAATTTACCTTCTGAACGCGGATCAAATATCATAAATTCAACTTTATTTAGCTGGTCTGTAGTAAAGCGCCCATCTGTACGCCATGTGATCATGGGCTTCATAAGTGATGTGTAAAGCATGAACTCCTTTTCAACTATGGCCGACGCCTCACCGTAAGGAGAAAAGGCCTGAAGTCCAAACTCCATAGACATTTTAGAGTCTGTTAAATCGATATCTTGAGTCTGTAAACGCATTGAAAAAACCCAAAGCGTTGGATCTTGCGGACTCACAACCGGCTGCAAACGCACAAACGAAACCAAGCCCGAGGCATTACCCGTGCCAGTAACTGTTGCCGGAGCAATTAATGTTGGCATTTCATCTTGAGCTGGCATTCTCACCTTAACATTAAAACTGTGTGTGCGCCCTTCATAAACAATTTGCTTATCTGGTAAATTTTCAACTGTTTCAATTACTGGAGCTTGAGTTTTTCGTATCACAAAAATACTAACGTCTTTGGTCACTGCATAAATAGGTTTCGTTTCGAGAACAATTGTAACATGAAGCGTTTTCGCTTTTGGCTCAATACCGACAGCCGTGCCTACTGGTGGCGACCAAGTAAACTCACCCGTACTTGCATCAAATGAAGCACCATG
>JAGRAK010000307.1 GCA_020434645.1 Bdellovibrionales bacterium
AGGACGAGCTCTATGACATAGTCGACCTCGCCACCGAAAATATCTTGCGCTCAGTATCGGCTTAAAGTAGACCCCGTTACATGGATACATTGCATTGGCCACTCACTGTTCTCAGCAAGGCCGTTCATTTTAAAAACCTGACAGGAGCCAGCACACATGTCGGGCTCAGCCAACCTCAAATGTCTCGCTTGATCGCTCAGCTTGAAAAAGAGTTTGATGTGACATTACTTGACCGAAGCGCCAAACGAAAGTCAGCCTGGACTCCCGCTGCGCACAAACTCGCCGAAGTCTACACTCAAAATGCCCGTAAACTTCAAGGCTCTATTGAAGAGGCACTGGGCGCCGAAGTGCCCTCACAAGTGAATATCGGCACTCTCGAAGGCTTAAAAGATTTAGCGTTAAATGTCGCCCACTCGCTCCTTGAACACTCTAAAATTACAACTGTTGAACTTGATGTTTTTGATTCTAACGAACTCGAAGAAAAATTTATTAACGGCGATCTCGATCTTATTTTCACGTCACACGAGCCCGGCAAACAAAAATTTAAGCACCTTATTGAAGTCGGCTACCAGACACTAAATGAAGTCGACAGCAATAAAGATTTTTCAGTCATGAGCCCGTTTGAGTACGGTCGACTTAAGAAAAAACCGACAAACAAAATATTTATAAGTAATTCACTATCTATTCGAAAGCACTGGCTCGATTCATACGGCGGCAAAGGCACAGTCCCGTCGGTCGTAAAAAAAACCAAAGGTCGCGACCCCTCGCCTGTATTTATTATTGGCGGCGAACTATTTAGCGAAAATATTTGGCGGCAAATCGCATCCGCCGCAAAAGAATTGATTTAATTTAAAATGCTAAGCTCAACTTCGTTGAAATTTTACGCGCATCAAATACTTTACCCATCTCAAGACCAAATTTAAATATTAATAAATTCAAATTAAATCCAGCAAAAAACTGTGATCCTGTCACATCACTTTCAGCAAACTGATTATTGGTGAAATCAAAAAACTCATTTGAACCTGAAATCGACATTTTACCTGAAGCCTTAACTGTACCTAGTCCTGCATACGGCTCGAATATGCCAAGCTTTGTGCTACCCAATAGCTGTAAACCATTAATTGTGTTTTCAATTTCAACATCAGCAGGTGTGCCGCTCACATCTTGAACAAAACCAAGAGTCGAAGTGGTATGGTGAAGTTTTAGCGCCAGATCAAATGGTAAAGTGACCACTGAGTCTGTCATCGTCCACTGCACAGCCATACCCACATTCTTTAACGTCACATCACCAAAATCTTTTTCTGGGAGTGCCTCTAGCTCAAACTTAAATCCTCCTGGTAGCGACACTGCGGCCAAAAGGCCGGCATGGGGCAACGCCGCCGTTTCAGCTGTGGGATCAGACTCGGCCACTAAATCTTCAACACCAGGAACTTGCGCAACACCAGCTACAATCCCCACTTCAAAACCAAATATTTTACCCAAGCTTGATGCGGGCGAAACAGATGTATGCGTATACAAACCACCTAGATCTTGAATAATCGTATCAAAATCATCTTGGCTCAAAGAGACAAATGATGGCCCGCCTGCGTGAGCGATAGATAAATTAAAAGTTAAACCACAAATAATCACGGCCATCTTCACTAAATGTTTCATTTACTCTCCCCTTTTGGTTCATTCTTATTCAATCGAAATGCAATAATCGCCTCGACATCGGGGCGACACGTGCCACAAGCTGTACTTGCTGAAGTTTGCTCACTGACTTTTTTAGAAGTATGTGCCCCGACACAAATGGCGCGGTCAACCACTGCGGTGGGCACCGCCCGGCAGTGACAAAGCTCCTCCTGCTGATACGGAAAATCCCACTCCCCTTTTGCTCGTAAAATCACCTCACGCAAACATAAAGCTGCAGGAGAATCACCCTCAGGGAGCGGCACCTCTCGAAGCCCACCCTTTAGTGTAGGTCGTACACTTCTGAGCAATGTTAAAAAGGCCGAGTCACCCACTCCGCTTAATTGAGCTGACGTAATATTTTCATTATAATCTAATTCGAGCAAAAGGGAGGCCTCTTCACGACCTGCCCACACTACGCGAGCTTCAATTTTTTTCATCATGACTATTTTGCGATGCTCCGCTATAAATGTCGAGTCATGAAAAAACAAAAATGTATTCTCAGTGTAAACGTTAATAAACTTGCCACCATTCGCAACTCACGCGGTGGTGACGTTCCCAATATTTTGCAATGCGCAGAAGATTTGATTCAATTTGGCGCTGAAGGCATCACCGTTCATCCTCGACCAGACGAAAGACATATTCGAAAATCTGATGTTTTTGCGCTCAACAAGCTTCTTAAAAAAATAAATTCTAAGCGTAAAGATAAAATTGAATTCAATATTGAAGGCTATCCAAGTGCAGACTTTATAAATTTAGTTAAAAAAA
>JAGRAK010000308.1 GCA_020434645.1 Bdellovibrionales bacterium
TCTGGGTATAGATAGATAAGTTCATCTAAAAACTTCTCCTCTTCACCAAGCATGCGGTTGTCACGAAGGTACTCTAGTTTTTCAAAATGCCGCGATTTTCTTTGTTTTTGTTTTTTTTGTAATTTGCTGACATGGACTTGCTTTAATTCAATAAAGCGCGAGTCGTGAGCCTCCCATTTTATATAGCTCGAAATTTTATTTTCAGGTTGAGCACTGTCTTGGCCGTTAAAAATTTGCCGAATAAATTCTTCACCAGGTCTAAAACCCGATTGATGAAGTAGAAAATAAAAAGGATAAAGTGGCATTGATAGAACTTCCTTAAGCCATTCGAGGTAGAGTTCAAGAACTTCACGGTAGTAACCACACTGAATTAGAAAATGAACAAAACCTATGCGTTCTTTACGGTTCGGAGCAGCAGACTTCAGTCGCTTCACTAAAGATTTTGCCACTCGATCTGAATTTCCTTCAGCCAGCAGTAAATCACGAATAACAAGCTCAATGGCTTCTGACAAGCAACCTCCGAAAACTGTTTAACCCTTTTATTATCCTAGGGTTTTTTAAGTTTCGCGAGGCCTAACATGACGCACTAGCGAATGCTGACTCTTTCTTTGTATTCGCCAGTTCGAGTGTCAATTTTAAGTATGTCGCCTTCATTGGTGTGGAGCGGAACTTGCACGACTAGACCAGTTTCTAAAGTGGCAGGCTTATAGGTGCCTGTAACTGTGTTTCCTTTGAATCCAGGTTCAGTCGATACAACTTTTAGGTTCACTGATGAAGGAAATTCAAGACCAACGGCGCGGTCATTAAAAAAGCAGACCTTTACTTCTATGTTTTCAAGTAAATAATTTTTTCCGTCTGCGACAACATCTGGGTGCAGAGCCACTTGATTGTAATCTGTAGGGTCCATAAAGACATAGCCCGTGTCGTCTTTATAGAGATAGTTCATGTCTTTAAAATCAACATCTGCCGGAGGGAATTTCTCACCAGACTTAATGGTTCGTTCTAAGTTTTGGCCGGTGACAAGGTTGCGAAGTTTTGTGCGAGTGAATTGGTTGCCCTTGCCTGGTTTTACGTGTTGAAAATCAACAATAACAAAGGGGTCGTTGTCGATAAGTAGGTGCAAGCCTTTGCGAAAGTCACTGGTATCGTGCATGGAGTCATCCTTTATTTCAGGTTATTCGGTACCGAGTTTTTAATCTTTTGTAGCAGATCTTGCAAGAAATCAATTTGTTGGTCATCGCGAGATTGGGGGCGAGCAGCAAGGGGAGTTAATTCAGACGATGATTTGGCGTGTGGAATCGAATCCAGTTCTCTATTATGAATGAGCTTTAGTCTTTTTATGATCTCGGGGTTTGAGCCGACAAGTCGCTCGGCTTCATTAAGGGCATCTAAGGCGCGATCAATGTCGCTGCGTACAATGTAAGCATCAGCTAAAGAGAGAATTCTATCTAAAAACTTTATTTTTTGAAGTTCTGCTTTGTCTTTTTTTTCAGGTTGTTCGCTTGTGAAATCGAGTTCAAATTCATCCCACTCTTTAACGGCTTCATGAAGCGGCTTCATCGCAAAAATTTCATCTTCATACTCGTCAGCCGTGAGGGACTCTAGTTTTTTTACAGCTTTAAGTGCGCGTTCATTATCTGGATTTAAAAAAAGTAACATTTTGAATGACTTTAGGGCTTCTTTTGTTTTTTTTAGTTTTAAGCAAGTGTCGGCGTGTAATTGATGAGCCAAAATATTTTCAGGGGAGTGTTCAATGGCTTTTTTAAATTCATTTTCGGCAGCAGGTAGGCGATTGAGTTCGGCGTAGATTCTCCCTAACGCAACGCGCCCTCCTGGAAAATGCGGATGATGTTTTACACCATTTTCAGCTAGTTCGAGGGCCTCATTAATTAAGCCCATCTTGCGATACGCTTCAGATAGGGGGGCGAAGATGCGAGAAGTAGGATCTTCCTCTATAAGTTTTTGGTAGCGCTCGATAAATTCTGGGTTAATTTCATCCATATCACCATAGTTACACTGGTTGAAATCAAATTCAATAGGGTGTTGAATAAGCCCTGGGTTGGTGGCGTCTTTTGAGGAGGGTTTTTGTCAGTTATATTGGGAATTGATCCGGGCTCAATCAAAACGGGCTGGGGTATAATTGAAAATCATCGGGGCAAGTTAAGGTGCGCGGGCTTTGGCGTGATTTATCTTCAAGAGAAGAATGGCTTTGCGGGCCGTTTAGGGCAGTTGGGATCTGAGCTTCAGAAGATCATTGTTCAGTATAAGCCCGCCATGATGTCGGTCGAAAAAATATTTTTAGGC
Source organism: Bdellovibrionales bacterium (assembly GCA_020434645.1). GTDB lineage: Bacteria > Bdellovibrionota > Bdellovibrionia > Bdellovibrionales > UBA1609 > RBG-16-40-8. Next base: position 2,305 of record JAGRAK010000308.1, read on the forward strand.
AAGAATGCCGACAGTGCGTTTAAATTAGGCCATGCCCGAGGAGTGGCTCTTGGTTTAGCCGGGCAAAATAATTTAGCTGTTGGAGAATACGCTACTCGTCATGTGAAAAAAATGCTGACCGGAACGGGTG
>JAGRAK010000309.1 GCA_020434645.1 Bdellovibrionales bacterium
TTCTCAAGTGGTTTCGCAAGTGCAAAAAGCGCTGGAGAAGAAGTATTCCGTACGGCAACGCGTCTAAAAGTGCTAGGTTTTGGTCTAGCTCTTTTACTAAACTTGAAAGTTATCAAATACTTGGTAGCCTTTTTATAAGAGGTAATCAATATGGCTGACGAAAAATCTACAGTTACAAAAGCAGACATAGTCGAGAGCGTTTATCAGAAAATTGGCTTCTCTAAAAAAGAAGCTTCAGAGCTTGTGGAGCTTGTTTTTAATGAACTTAAAAACACTCTTTGCGAGGGCGAGAAAGTCAAAATTTCTGGTTTCGGAAACTTCGTCGTAAGGGCGAAGAAAGAGCGTGTGGGTCGAAATCCACAAACTGGTGATCAAATAAAAATCAGTGCTCGTCGGGTTTTGACATTTCGCCCAAGCCAAGTTTTGAAAGCTATTTTAAATGGTGAAGATGTTTCTCTTGTTAAAGAGGATGATGACGACTAGATTTTATATCTCCATTTAGATTACAGAATTTGCGACTGAGGGGTAAGTGATGAGTGACGAATTAGTTTTTGATGCATTTAATGAACACCGTTATGCACCATCATTGAAAGATTTTACCAATAATCTATTTGATCCCGAACTTGAAAAAGAAATAAAGACGATCCCTGACAAACTCGCATTTAAAATTGGCGAAGTGGCTGAAATTTGCGATTTGAAAGCCTATGTCTTGAGATATTGGGAGACTGAATTTGACCAACTTCGTCCGCAAAAATCCTCTAAAAATCAAAGAGTTTACTTAAAGCGCGATGTTGAAATGGTGATGATGATTAAAAAACTACTTTATCGCGACCGCTTTTCAATCGAAGGAGCACGAGTTGCCCTTAAGCAACTTAAACGCGACTCAAAGCAAGTGCGTGCCGTTGGCGGTGCACTCGATAAAGTCGACAGTATACGCCAAGACATAGAAGAGCTTGTGCTACATATCTCCAGCCTAAAAAAATTATTCTCTTAAAAAAAAGGTACCTGGTAACCTTTTTAAGAACCACAGCGTCATTTTCATGCCCAGTATGGTATAAATCCGGTATATAGTGCATCTCGTCTTAAAAAGGTTACCAGGTACCTTATTAAAAGGAGCATGTATGGCTGATGAATTCTCTAAAATATTTGATCGCAGTAAAAATACATACAGAGAGCCGGCGGCAGAGGTGAACTTTGAAGAGTTTATAAAGGATGTTGAGTCACGCCGGAGTGTTCGCGGCTTTGATGGTCAATCACTGCCTGAAGACGTTATGCGAAAGTGTTTGGAGCTTGCGCTTTTAGCGCCAAGCTCTTCAAATCTTCAGCCATGGGAGTTCTACTGGGTTCGAAATAAAGAAAAGCGCAGTGAACTAAATAAGGCGTTTTTATCTCAACCGGCAGTGACCACGGCTGGCGATATTGTGGTGTGTGTCGCGCGCACAAAGACTTGGCATAAAAATGCAAAGAAAATGCTTCAAGTGTTGAGCGAGCAAGAAGCAAAAGGTCAGTCTGCTCATAAGGCCGTGTTTGTGTATTATAAAAAGCTTGTGCCTTTTGTTTATGGTTTGGGTCCATTTGGACTATTTGGTTGCATTAAGAAACTAATATTCTTTTTTCGTGGGCTTTCGACTCCCACTCCACGCGAACCGACTTCGTATAGTGATATGAAGATTTGGGCAGTGAAGAGTGCCGCTCTTGCCTGCGAAAACCTTATGCTCGCATTTCGTGCCGCGGGTTATGATAGTTGCCCTATGGAGGGCATGGATTCATCACGAGTAAAAAAGATTCTGAACTTACCCTGCGACGCGATTGTCGTTATGGGAATAAGCGCCGGTCGTCGAGTTCACGGCGGTGTTTATGGCCCTCGCGTAAGATTTGACTCAGCTCAGTTTATCAAGGAAATATAGAAGAGTCTTACTCTGGGTAATCGGACCGTGGCTCAGCCCGGTAGAGCACCTGCTTGGGGTGCAGGAGGTCGTGGGTTCAAATCCCGCCGGTCCGACCATTTAAATTTCACGAACCCTCGACCACCCCAATTATCTAATCACTCGATTTTTCAGCATTTTAAATTTGGTTCGTTTGACATTTCACTTGATGGTGCAGACGGGGTATCGAACCATCTTAAGCAGACTTCCAAAATTGAGACAGAATATACCGACAGTATTTACTGTCATTTCAGACAGTTGTGATGTTTTTTTAAATTTAGCCTAGCGAATAGTTGCGCAAATGCAAATATTGTATATACTCATATGTCATGAGTAACAAAATAATAAATTCACCAATTGAACGTACCACCAGAAAACTATTTAGTATGGTTATTGAACGCCTGGCCGTTGTCATTAGCAAAGAGAGCTTAAGCTTCTCTCAGGTCGCCGCTCTTCACATTATTGATCG
>JAGRAK010000030.1 GCA_020434645.1 Bdellovibrionales bacterium
CTGTACGTTCCATAAATCCTCCAGGTTTGTTCAGATGCTAGTATCTATCGTAATTATAAGTTTTTGCCATGATTTGGGTCATGTTTTTATGTGGAGAATTCTAATAGCGTTTGCTATGTTCTTTGCAGAATTGGCAATTTCGTCATTTTTGGGGGTTTTATGAAGTATTCTATTTGTGCGTTTCTAGCCGTACTATTTATGCATTCGCCGTTGATGGCAGCAGATCTTTGTGACGAGCATGCCGCTCAGCAAGAGGTTTGTTATAAAATGAATAACTTGCGTGCTCAGATTCATGCTTTAGATGCACAGCGAGAGTTGATGCAGGTGAACCCCTCATATTATGAAGCTTTCGGGCATAGTCTGGCACGATCAGCGCGCGGGATATTAAAGATTATTCAGCCGGGGATTCCTGAGCACTTTATGGGGCTGTCAGAGGTCGCAAGGCAAGGTAATGAATTAGCAAAGACAGCCATTCAAGATGATGCCAGTGGCATGGTTGTTACGGCTAACTTAATTAAAAACAACTGTGCGACCTGCCATTCTGGCCGCAGTTCTGCTAATGGCAATAGTTGGGATCGTATTTTTAAAAATGATTGGTCGGTTATTTCAAAGCGTTGCAATGAACCAGGGAGAAACCCATATCTTTGTAAAAGCATGAATGGAATTTTAAGTGCCTATAGTGTTCAAGGCACGGCACCTAACGCCAAAATTCAAGATTATGAAATGACTCAAAAAACTTCTGAAGAAATTGGGCGAATATTGGTCGACCTAAAAGATAAGAATTTTAAACATTTTGATTCTAAAATTCGTGATGCAGCTGAGGCAACGGCGGCAGAAGTGGCACTACTAGCCAGTCAGAAAAATCCACTGGCTTTTGAGCGCAGCAAAGATTTGCTCAGCACTTGCGCGCAGTGCCACCAGGTTACGAGCGGTACTGGTGACCCTAGAATTCGCCCAGATTGGTTTGCGTATCGCTGAAACTGATCGGGGCTATTCGTATCTCTGAATTAAGTGATAACCAAATTGTGTTTTGACAGGGGCTGATACTTGATTCACATCAAGAGCAAAAGCGGCATCTTCAAAACTGGGCACCATTCGCCCGCGTCCAAACTCACCGAGGTCGCCTCCGCGTTGACCAGACGGGCACTTAGAAAATTTTTGAGCTAATTCTTCAAATTGTGATCCATCAGCTAGTTTTTTAAGCAGATCTTGGGCTTCATATTCTTGTTCAATTAGAATATGACGGGCTTTAATTTTTAACATAATATCCTCCAGACATGAGCTGTATCATAGTCAAAACTAGGGGTACAGGCGAAAATGTAACCGTTCAATAGGAGGAAAAAATGTCAAAAGCAATGCCGGTAATATCAAAATACATGACCACTCAGCCCCATACTATTGGTTCTGATCAGACGCTTGAAAAAGCGGGAGTCCTAATGCGTGAATTTCATATTCGCCATTTGCCTGTTCTAAAGGGCGGAAAGATTGTGGGGATTTTAACAGAGCGTGATCTTCACCTTGTTGAAACTTTAAAAGGAGTAGATCCGAAAGTATTAACAGTGTCTGAGGCTTATACACCTGATCCGTATATTGTTTCTCCTCAAGCGCCACTTGATGAAGTTTGTGCCGAGATGGCATCACATAAGTATGGTAGTGTGCTTGTTGAAGACAATCACAAACTAGTCGGTATCTTCACTTGGGTTGACGGCCTAGTCGCTATGAGTGAACTGCTCGGCACTCGCTTAAAATAGATGTCAAATTTAAAGCCGAACAATTTTTGTGACTAAAATATGCGTCGGTTTTAAGAACTGAAAGTGTATATCAAGATTGTAAAGCCTTACCGCATGAGATTCGCGGTAAGGTGAATCTTCTCCCTCGTAGCCCTTATAAACTTGAGGGCGCGGATCAAGTATCAACACCTCTTCAATTAATTTTTTTAAATTTCGAATATCGCCTTGAGCCGTTATCTCGTTAAGTAGTTGGAGAGCATCATGTGACCATTCCACCATGTTATTTTGCGATTCACATAAATCTGTCCAGCCAGAAGATGCATCAGGCCTTGATTCGATTGTGGGTAAATAAGGTTTGATATCTAAAATGGGAGTCTGATCAATAATATCAATGCCAGAAACCCAAATTCCATCAACCTCAATTTTTTCAATTTTTACGAGAGATAGTCCAATCGGGTTCGGCCGGTGGGGGCTTCGGGTTGAGAAGAGTCCAGTAGTTTTGCCATTTAATCTTGGCGGATGGACTTTTGCGTGAAACCGGGCGGTATTATTTTTATGAAAAATAAAAATAATCCATAAGTGTGAAAAACCAGCAAGACCCTCTAGCGAAAATTCAGGCTGGACTTCACGTACGAGGCGTAAAAAAGCTCGTGATTCAGTGGCAAGTCCAGGCTGTCTGGGGGTACCAAATTTATCTAAAAAGCAGGACTCCACAGTGCCGATAGGCTTCATTTCAATCATGCATTAGGATCTATCATAGACGATTTAAAACACCAATGGATTATACTTGAATCACTTATTGAAAAAATGATTTTTATCGTTAAGGGCTCAATCTACAGGCCGATAAGTATCTATATAATATGAAAGAAAATTGGTTATATCATCTCATTTTGAGATTTATTTGGGCTCCGCTTTTGGTTGGCTGTGCTGGGCCTTCGTCGCCTTTTGGTGGCCTTGAGCTTGGCTCGGGAGACGGGTTATTTAGCCAATACTCGGGGCAGCTTGACCTGAATTCGGCACAGCTGAAACCTGAGCGGCAGGTCTTGCACGAATCGTCAGATTTAAGTTTAGAGATTAAGACAACTCAAAGTAATACTGCCGATGTGGATTTGCGCGTGGTTTATAATGATCGCGATGTTACATACGCCTTTAAGAAATTTAAGTCTGAAGAGCAGATCAATGAGGGTGTTGCGAAGTATTCCTATTCTGACTTGCGGTTATTGCCGTCTAGAAAGCATGAAATCGAATTTTATTTTAGAAAAAATAAAAATGCTAATTTTACTAAAGTCGATTATTTAGCGCCGTCTTGTAAAATGAAGGCAAGTGATAAAATATCAAACACGGGGACTTTTTCACCGTCACCAGATGTCATGGCTCTAATTCATTCTAAGGCTAAAAAATACAATGTGAACCCCGCTTTCTTATTGGGCTTAATTACTCAAGAGTCTGGTTTTGATGAGGCCGCCGTGAGCTCTTCTCGAGCGTTGGGTCTCACGCAGGTGACTCCGCTGGCCGCAATTGAGGTGCAAAAAATGCGCACAAGTTGGAAGCGCCATAAAAAATTTGATAATGCCAGCCCATCTGAAATTAAGAAAATGGTAAGCAGTAAAAAAGTGACTGGTGCTGATGACTGGCGCTTAGATCCAGATCGGTCAATAGAGGGCGGGTTGCTTTATTTGAAGTATCTTGAAGAGTATTGGGCACAGAAAGACAATGCTGAGATTTTAAAGCTGCGTCCAGAAATAAAGTATGGGACCGTCATACTGGCGAGCTATAATTCAGGAGCGGCGCGAGTGAAACGACAGATTCTTGATGCAGATGAGAAGTGGCTTGAGCAGCCCAAGTTGAAAGAAGCCTTTCGCTATGTGAGCAGCATACAGAGTTATTGTTATCATTTCTCTAAGGATCAGTTATGAAGCGGCGGCCACTTGGTCTGACATTGTATTTCATACTCATGTGCTCAATTGCGTTGAGTTTTCCGATACAAATATGTGTATTAGAAGAAATATCTATATGGTCAATTTCAACTTGGTGGGCTCAGCTAACCTGGCTAAACGTATTGGTCATGTCTTTAATGTTAATATCTGGATATTTGGCTTTTAGGGCCTCAAATAGAATATTAGTGTTTGCACCACTTACACTTGTTTTTGTGGCCGTTAACAATTGGTGGGTTGGGCATGTGGGTCTCAATTACTCAGCGATAGACACCACAACAGCTACTTTCAGTTTTGCATTAACTCTAGCGCCTTTATTTATGGGTAATGCTTATGCCGCCATTCGTAATCAAAATATTCATTGGTGGCGGATGGCAGAGCGTCGCCGTGTGAATCTGCCCGTAGTTGTGCACCCATGGGTAGGTGATAGTGTTGTGGCGACGACATTTGATATTTCAGAAACGGGTGTGTTTGTAATGTTAAAAGATGAGGGCGAAATTAATATTGGTGACCTTATGCAACTACGACTGAATGTATCAGGTCATATTGATATCCGATGCACCGGTCGAGCCGTAAGAAAGACGAGCGCTAGAGGCGAGTACCCAAGTGGCATAGGCGTTATTTTTGAGGATCTCACTCCACAGTCACGAAAAGTGCTGCGTGACTTAACGATGCACTAATGCGTTGTGCTAGTGTTGCTCAGTTTAAAAAATAAATGCTAACCTTCTATTTATGAAAAATATAATTAAAGAGTTTTTTGATAAGCGAACATCAACGCTCACTTATGTTGTGAGTGATCCTTCTTCTCAAGATGCAGTCGTCATCGACTCTGTTCTTGATTTTGATCCAGCAGACGGTCGTATATGGGGCGAGTCTGTGCAGCTTGTTCTAAATTATGTAAAACAAAATAAATTGAATGTGCATTTAATTTTAGAGACGCATGCTCATGCCGACCATATTTCAGGCGCTCAGTACCTGAAAAAACAATGGCCTCAATGTAAAATTGCTATCGGCGATAAAATCAACGCTGTTCAAAAAATATTTGCGCCAGTATTTAACCTTAAATCGTTAACTCCAGATGGTTCTCAATTTGATCGTATGCTTAAAGACGGCGAAAAATTTAAAGCCGGATCACTCGAAATTGAGGTGTTGAGCACTCCAGGTCATACGCCGGCATGCTGTGCCTATCTTATCGGAGACGCCTTATTCTCAGGCGATGTTATTTTTATTCCAGATTCGGGGACTGGTCGTTGTGATTTTCCAGGAGGGAGTGCAAAAGATTTATTCAATTCTATAGCGAATAAAATATATAAATTGCCAGATTCTACTAAGATATATGTTGGGCATGACTATCAGCCCAATGGTCGTGAGTTAAGATTTCAAACTACTGTGGCTGAGCAGAAAGAATCGAATATTCATTTAAAAAGTTCTACCGCACTTGATGAGTTTTTGGCTTTTCGTGAAGCACGAGATAAGGTTTTGTCAGCCCCGAGACTATTACTGCCGAGTATTCAGGTGAATATTAATGCTGGTCGCCTGCCAGAGCCAGAAGATAACGGCATGGCTTATATTAAAACTCCACTTAGAATGGGCGAGATTTAGTTGCGGCCCAGTTCGTCTTGAAGCATACCTTGTAGTACGCGTCTGCGATCTTGAGTTTGTTGAATAACACAGATGGCATTGGCAGCACCGGCCGCTTCGCCAGGGCCTTCTTCAGAACTCACATTGTATTTGCACTGATTGTCACGAAACCGTATCCATGCCCGCTCGGCATTTCTTAAAAGTTCAACTCTATCATCTTCGCCGCGTGCTTTAATCACATCAATAAGTTTATTGTATACAGCATTGATCTGTAATTCTTCGAGGTGATCAACTTCGTCAAAACAGTTAAATATTTTGGCCGTGTCATCCATTTCTAAACACTGTGATATTGTTGTCGGCTTTTTATCGTTTTGCTTACTAGCATGCGCACAAGGAGTTAATAAAGATAGAAACACTAAAATTTTGGTATAAATTCTCATTTTTGTCTCCTAAGATACGAAATATATCATGTATGCAAATTATTTGTGGATTAACTTATCGGCATAGAAAAATGACAGAACTGTCTAGATATTAGACAGTTTGGCCCCTAGAATGGGCGAGATTTAGATTTAATTTTCATAGACTTAAAATAGGGTAAGAACCAAAGGTATTTGTCTAATTCTCGTGGAGATATTTTTTTATTTAAAGCGATATGATTATAAATATTTTGAACTTCACGGAGTTTTAATTTTACAAAACACTCTACTGCGGTTGCCGGTACGAAGTTTATAAAACGCTCGGTTTCTGAAAAATAAATATTAGATAATACTTTAGTTTTCATTCTAAAATCTGTTGCAGAGAGTTTAATGACTCTATCTGGTTTGCAGTTGTGAGCAATTGAGTATACCGGACTTTTTTTGTGAAAGTGATTGTGTACGGCGAGTGAAATGTCTTGATGATGGGGGTGCCCGTATTCTCCGATGGGGCCGTGGGTGTAGACTTCATCTGGTTGCGATGTCCATGTCGCCGAGAGTTCTGAGAGTTTTTCTTTTAGAGTTTTTTGATCTAACCGTTTGTTAAATTTATCTTGCAGATCAAGACAGATAATTTTTTTAGCACCCAAGAGCTTTGTGGCAGTAGAGAATTGTTTCATGCGTTTATGGCCATGGCCATCAGCGTTCCCATCAGTGGCACAGACCACAGTCCAGTGGGTTGATTTTTCGGAGAGCATGAGGCCTGCAAAAAACAGAGATTCGTCGTCTGGGTGTGAAACAATTATGAGTTTATGTTTTCTTTTAGACATATTGAACCTGCTCACATAGCATTTCAACATGGACATCATTGAATGCAAAGATGAATTTACTTGGATAGATAAAATCAATACTTGGGTGAAGCAGGAGCTCGATAGGAGTCGCGCAAAGAGTTTATTTCTGCCCGCAGGGTCTACTCCTAGACCCTTGTACCAAAACTGGGAGGTAAGTGGTGCTCCATTTTCTGGTGACGTGCGGCTTATGCAGCTGGATGAAATTTTAAATGGCGAGAAGAAAAATGCCTTTCGTCATTTTTTTCAAGAGACATTGCCAAGTTATCAAAAACAGTTTCAATACATAGATGAGGCTGACAAATGTGCTGATTTGGCGATTTTAGGCTTAGGAGTTAATGGGCATGTTGGCTATCATGAGCCAGGTTTGTCACCACAATTTTATTCAGGTTGCTTGACTCTGAATCCTGAGACAATTGAGCACAGTCAGCTCGATCCGGGAGTTCGTGTGGTGACATATGGGCTGCAGGCATTTTTAAAAGCAAAATCAATATTGCTGATTGTTAGAGGTGTCAGCAAACGTGATATTTTACGAGAAGTATTGGGTGCTGATTGCGTGCTCCCGGCAGCTTACTTAAAAAAACACAATCATCTTTCAATTGTTACAGACTTTAAATTAGAGTGACCCGCAGTCGGGACTCTTGCCGCTCTGAATGGCATTGTTGTAAATTCGTCTAGCTTTTGCCATGTTCGACTGTAGCCCCGAAATGCGACTAGCATTTGACGGGTGGGTCGACATAAACTCAGGTGGAGCCCCACCCCCAGCTTTCGCCATATTCCGCCAAAGCTCAACGCTTTGTTCTGGCACGAAGCCAGCTTGCGCCATTAAGTTAAGTCCGATTTCATCAGCTTCAGACTCGTGTTTTCGACTAAATGGTAATAGAACACCAAATTGAGCTCCGACACCAAGGCCGGCTAGAATGAGACCGCGATTTTCATTTTGCTGATCAAGCATGGCATCAGCAACAGCCATCCCGGTCTGTGTAATAGTCGATTGCGAGACGCGTTCGGCACCATGTCTAGCTATGACGTGACCGACCTCATGCCCCAATACTGCCGCCAGTTGATCTGCATTTTTGGCGACAGAAAGCATGCCGGTGTGAACACCTATTTTGCCACCAGGGAGAGCAAAAGCATTTGCTGATGAATCTTTAAAGACAACAACTTCCCAATTTTGTACTCCGGTCTTATCATGGGCTTCTTGAGTGATGGCATTTGCAATGCATTTTACATAAGCATTAATTCGAGAGTTGTATTCAATAGGGGTTTTTTTCTTCATTTCATCAAATGCTTGCCCGCCCACGCTGCCCATTTCGCCATCAGATACGACTATAAATTGTTTTCTCCCGGTGGGCGATGTGACACAGGCCGCGAGTGAAAATATTGTAACAAGAATTACTTTAAATATAGTGCGTTCGATAAATTTCTTCATATTTTTCGATTATGAACTACAGAGGCGTAATTGGTCAATTTGTGTACGCATTGATATATTTTTTTGGCACTCGCAGCTGCAGAAGGGGGTCGGCTTCAAGCTGAACGGCATTGTGTAGGCCAAATTGTCGTCGAATTTCAGGTAGCATGATGATCATGCGCTTAAGAACTGATCTTGGTAGTATCCAACGCAAGGGCAGTGGTAGGCTGTGCTCTAATTTACGAATCATTTTTCGATTTTGAGACTTTGAAGATGTCAGTTGAAATTCTTCTAGGGGAAGATCGTTTACAGGCATAGGGACGTATTGGAGGGCATTAAATTCTGCTGTGGGCTTTACTCCTGAACGATAAGCTTCAAATATTTCGGTAACAGAATTTTCAACGGCCTCAATGGGCAATCGAATACTAATGTCGGTATTGGGGCGGCAGGTATTGAGTTCTTGATCAGAGTGTGTGAGCCATTCGTCGCCGCGCGAATTGTGCACTAGAAGTCCAATTTCTTCACCGGCTTTGTTTTTGCCATCATGGTCATGGAGGATCATAGCAAGCGCATCAGAAATAAAGTGTCGAAATGGATAGTGTATGTTATTGCGAGTCCAAGTGAGAATTTCTTTTCGAGGTACGCGAACATGCCCGGCCGCGAAACTGTCTGTTAAAAAATGATCAGCAAATCCGCCGTAGAATAATGCTTTGTTAAATAAGGCGAGATCTTGTTTGGCATGAGCTTCTATGGCGAAGTCTAGTGCCATTTCATGGTATTTGACATAAGCTACAACGTTGCCCCACGCGAAGTGATCTTCATTTGTAGAGGCTAACTTGAGGTACTTTGGAGAGGCGAGCGCTATAGCCCAGGTGCAAGTCGGGTATTGAACTTCAGGATGAGTTTTTTGAGTATATTGAATTCGACCTTGCTTTGTAATACAGCGAAAAAGCTTATTTGAAATATTTATGTTTACATTATTTCTATATGCTCGAGCTGGCGTTGCGAAAAAATCACCTAAGGCGACCACATCACCATAGGTGTAGCTAAAAGTCATGTTTTGTCTGGGTAGGCTATGTTGAGCACAATTTGACATCATGTTGGATTTTAGGCAGGCCTTCAAAAAACCACTATCACCCAGTTGCTTGTGTTCGCCAGAAGAGTATTTTTGATCAGAACATTCTTCAGCACGAATTTGAGAGTAGATGAGGTTAGAGAAGGCAATAACCAGACAAAGCAAGTAATTATGAAATTTTTTATTCATATTCGACTTACGCGATCTTCTTGATTTGAGCTAATTTCTCTTTAAAAATCTTGAGTTCATTTTTCAGTTGGTTGTTTTCATTTTGCAAAAGATGAAGTCGTGATTTTAATGAATTGACCTCAGCGCTACTTGCTCCACTTGCGTTACTGCTAGTATGGGCGGGGGCAGCGCTCGCAGTAGCAGATTCGCTTTCGGCAGCACTTGAATCCATACTTGGCTGGTGCATGGATTTGCCTAATTTATCTTCAAAACCCTCTGGGATGGCCAATTCAGGGGCGAATTTCTCAACTCGTAAGTAACCATTTGTGATCATGTTGCGAACTTCTTGCAAAATTTTAATAAAAGCTGAACTGACTTCTGCAGGGGAGGGGCTTTTGGCTTTGAATAAATCTTCAATATTTCTTCTCTGAGAATGTGAGTATGTCGAAAGAAGTCTTTCGTTCTCTTCCTCTTTTAGGCCATGCATTGCTGTTGCAAGTGTCAATTCTTGTAGGCGACCGGCAATCTCATTGAGTGCGGAGTTCTCCCAAGAGAAAATCTTTTCTATGGTTAACATTTTATCACGAATGGCAGTTGACCATCGAGCGTCTTCTTTTTCAATCATTTGTAAAAAGTTATCTTGCTTTTGTTTTCCGCAGGTTTCGATAAGCTGCACTATTTGAATAAATCCGCCTGATTTTTGATAGCGTGTGAGCATGGCCATTAAGAAAGTCCTTTCAAATGTATTAGACAAATATTTATCGGCCAGTTTCATCAGATTTTTTAATTATTTATCTCTGGTCTTTTGTATTGAGTGTCGTCTCAATATGAGATGGCTCAAGCTCGTAGTTTATCAAGCTGAGTGTATAATTGTGCGGTATTAGGAGGTTTAATATAAAACGCAGTGACGTCAAGACAAAGGGCTGTCATTTTTAGTAGCTCTTCTTTATTTGAAGTTAATATTATAAATGGAAGTTTTTTACAGCTGCTGTCATTTCGTACTTTTTCAAGAAGTTGAAGGCCGCTCATTTCGGGCATATTGATATCTGAGATAATGACATCTGGTAGCTTCTTATTGTTTCGCTTTAAATCTTGCAGCAGTAGCCAGCCAGCGGCGCCGTTTTCAGCTTGAGTAACATCAGCCCCATATTTCACGAGCGTAGCGAGCAGATCTGCACGAATGGCCTTAGAGTCTTCAACTAGTAATATCTTAAGATTATGACCAGCCATGTTTATTTTGCTTGTGTCTTTTTATTAAAATACTTTTCATAAACATCTTTGCCAATGGAGTCGATCTCTTCTTGAGTGGGCTTCTTTTTCTTCGCGCTTGGCGCCATTTGATATAAGCCTGCCACGACGGCGGTGTTAATATCTTCGGGAGATAAATCTTTGTTGGCGCTGAGTTCTTTATAGAGGTCTTCGTTTTCTAACTTGATATCATTGAGTATCGCTTCTTTAGATTTTTCTGCTAAAGTGTTGAGCTTTTCTTGTGTTTCAGCAGGCAGACTCGCAATCTCTTCTTTTGTGGTTTGTACGGCCGTATCGCCTTGTAATGTTAAAAGCTCTTCTTTAGTTGCTTCTATGATTTTTGGAGCTGATTCTGCTTTGGGTTTGGCTTCTGCAGAAAATCCAGTTTTGATTTTGACCACTTCTTTTGGTTTATTTTTAGAACTCATATCCACTTGACCACGTAAAACAGTGATTTCTGTTCCCGCAGAGGGGTTTGATCTGGTGAAAAAGTCAGTCCCACGAACTCCAGCAACGGCAGTGGGAGTTTTTACAGTCATATTGTTTCTTGGGCCTGATTTTGAAATCAAAGCTCGAACACGGCCGTAAATTAACTTAACTGAAGAGCTGTCTTTAGCTTCGGCTTTCTCTGCGACATCTGGCATAACCATTGTTGTGCCGACGCCTATTACCAGATAGTCACCATTCGGATACACAATTTTTGCTTTTCCGTCAGCACCGCTTTGTATGATTTCACTAGGTTTAATTTTTTTTCCGATTTTTGCTAATTCATATGAATATTTATTACCTTCATAAAGAGCAAATGGGCCTTTGTCTTCAGGGCCAGCCGGAGTGCGCAAGATTTTAACATCACCTTTTTTTGCAACGATGGTACCGACGAAAGTCTGTGCCCATAAAGGCCAGGAAAAAAATATTATAAGCGTGATAATTGTTTTCATTGGTAAGCCTTTCTATACTCAATTCATGTAGTCAGCGTGATACACGTACAGATGACTGTCAATTCGTGGAGAGTTAATTATGAAAAGTTTTTTTTCTTTTGGTCTAATTCTAAGCTTAATATTAAGCCCTTGTTCTAGTTGGGCGGCTGACCGCAGCGGCACAGCGGCTGATGCCAACTCGAAAGAAGAGAATCTTGAAACACAGCTTAGCTACCCTGAACTTGAGGTCACGCCTAGGGCAAGCGAGCGACTGGATATCGAATATAAAAATGAAAAACGCACATCATGGCAAACACATTTGCCTATACAATTTTCTGCTCTGGCTACTTTGTATGCGGGGACAAGCTCATCTGTAAAAGATGGGGCAACAGCTGACGAAAAAGACAGTTATGAAACAGCCCAAACAATAGCGGTTGGAGTTGGGGCGGGTTGGCTTGTGTTAACGGGTGCACTGGCGGCTGCTTACCGCCCATATCGAACTGGTCGAATTGAAATTTCTAAGTTACCGAAGGGTACGCCGCGCGAGCAACTCACTCGTGAACGAATTTCTGAAGAGGCTCTTTATGCTCCTGCAGCGCTCGCAAACAAAT
>JAGRAK010000310.1 GCA_020434645.1 Bdellovibrionales bacterium
TGAAGCTGCGCGACAAGAATTTATCAAAGAAAGAAAAGCCAAGCCGAAAGAAGACACCACTTCTTGGGAGAAAGAGCTTGTCGAGCAAAAACGCCAACATGAGATTGAACGTAAAGCCTTTGTTAAACGGCGAGACGAAATGAATCGGATATTGAACTCTGTAGGTCAGATACCAGAAGAAGACGAGTACGATATCGATTTAGACTATGTTGAAGAATAGAGCTTCTTACGTCTTTTGACTTGGCATAATTTCTTCTAAAGTCATGCCTGATATTTTTTTTAACTGATGAATTGTAAACCACATGACAAAACCCATGAAAACCATCATGGGCAAGGCAATGACAACATAACCTTGCCAGGTCATTTTGGCGATTTGCCCATTTAAGATCTCGCTTTTGACAGCTTCAGGTAGTGCGGGGTCAATGCTTGTGAAAATGCTAGCGGCTAACACAAAATTCAGGAAGGCACTTAAGAAAAATGAGACTGAAAATAAGAATGTCGACTTGCGAAATAGCTTTTTAAGTTCGCCCTCTTTGTTGAGGGACTTTAATTTTTCTTCGATGACTTGAGTTTGAATAATGTTGTCGTTCCAGAAGAGAGTTTTCATAAGCGGCTTGCCGGCTAAATTCGAGACATAAACGGCCATTCCGATTATGAGTGGGAAGATGGCCTCTTTTACAGCAAACCAAATCCCCTCAAGCTTAAGCAGGGCAAAGCCTCCAGTAAAGGCGACGTTCACAATGCCAAGTGCTGAAATAAAATTGTGTTTACGTCGCGTGATGTAGTCATAAGCGCCATAGCCGATTGGTAGGGCGAGGGCGACGATGAGGGCAATGACTGGTCCGTCTTCACCGAGGCGCTTAGAGAGTTGATTTAGTACCACCACAGGGAGAATGATGTTGAATAGTAAATTGAGGAGAGCGTTTTCTTGTTTTTCCCGGACTTCGGTCGGCTTAATCATAAAATGTTTATCTCTTTGTGTTCTTTTTAATTGAGTCCCTTATCCTTTATCTCTATCGTGGTATGTATGACAACGAGTATCGAGACCGTTTTTATATTACTCATAACTTTTCAAATTAAGCATTTTATTTGTGATTTTCCGCTGCAACGTGAATATATGCTGAAAAAAACAAAAGCGGGCTGGGATTTTGTGCCACCTCTTGCACTGCATTCAGCCGTTCATGCCGTATTCACTTTTTGTATATTGATGCTTTTTAAGCCAGAGCTCTGGTATTTGGCGATTTATGATTTTGTTATTCATTTCACTATGGACCGAATTAAATCCGGCCCACGATACTTAGGCCGCTATAATGACCGTGATAAACCAGGCTTCTGGAATGCGCTCGGTTTTGATCAAATGGTTCACCACTTTACGCATTATTCAATTGTTTGGATGATTATTCATAGCTAGTCATAATCATTTTCTGCCTGAATTAATTAATGAATTAATTCCCAGGTAGAACATCATAATAACGATTCTCACCCTCTGCAATTCTTAAAGCATCATGGTAAATTGTGATAGCTGTAATATCTGTTCTTGTGCCGCACTCATTTCGCCCCTCTCTCCATTGGCCATTGTACATGCCCATTTTCCAGTAGTGAGGATAATAAGTTCCTTGTGCATCTCTATCGTTCCATGCATTGGCAGCTGTGTGCTTTATTATAGACATGCCATTTTTGAATAATTCAAACTTACCACCAGTGCTATTATAAGAAGGTTTGTAGTGTAGAACAAAGTCTACCCAGTTGCCTCTATCTTCATAGGCTGAGCCAAAATACTCCACCATAGTGGCTCTATTCGGGCCTCTAGATTCAACTCTCCATTCACCACTACCCATAGACACCTCAAATGGCACACTGGTATTCGAGTGAATCTGTGCGACCATTTCTTTTAAGCCTGTATGCTTCCAGTTCGATGGCACATAAACAGACCAACCAATAAAATAATCTTTGCCTAATTCAAAACCCTTTTCGTATCGGCTTCCCTGTATGGTCATTTCTGTTCTAAAGCTAACTTCTGAGGTCAGACAGCTTACATATGACTTCATAGCGAAACGACCCTCTCTTGAAACCTCGCTGGTGAGTTGAGGGCAGTTGCCGCTACAAGGAATGCAATTCGAACCTTCACCATTACAGTTAGATTTAAAAATATTGTTCTCAAAACTAAAATCGTATTTTAATGTGCCTCTATTAGAATTAGATGGCGATTTGTTTTCGACTGGTGCAGTAGGTGCAGTGGGGGCGGTAGGTGCAGTGACGGGCGGGTTGGTAACACCAACGCTGGTGCTAGCCACGCTGAGAGTTTTTTGGTCTGAAATGCGTTGGTCTTTATTATTTACTAATACCGCTCTGATCGTAAGGCTTTGTCCTTTATATGGAGTTGTATCAAAATTATATTCATAAGGTGCGCTGTAATCGCTA
>JAGRAK010000311.1 GCA_020434645.1 Bdellovibrionales bacterium
AGTATCAAGTATGTCAATTTAACTGGTGCGAATGTTGATGTTGTGGGATCTACTATAGCCGATCAGCAAATTCAGGCTTTAACGGGTTTAACTTCGGGTGGATACACGCAAGCGCTCACGGCCTATACGCCAGAAGCCGAATCAGTAACGGGGCTAGCGTCAACGGATGTCATCACTCACATAGGCCATACATTTCAAAACAATGACACGGTTAATTTTCATAGCCTTACGGGCGGCACGGGACTTGCCGCAGATACTCGTTATTATATTAAAAATGCAGTGCCAGGGGTGAGTTATAAACTGGGCACTTCATCAGGAGGAGTAGGAACGATTAATTTCACATCTGATATAACAGCCGGTGATATCGCACGCGATACGGATATGATTTGTTATACTAGCGGGGCTCTTGGTAATGGTAACCTCGGCTCGCATAATGTGATATGTCGGTATCGCCGATCAGGTAATCTCTCTATTCGCGTGGGGCAAGCCGACGGTGGCCTTGTAAAAGGTGGATCTCAACTTGATGCCGAAGAAGAGGGTATGGTTTGGAACGGTGGCTCGAGTTCATTAAATGTAAAGCTCAGTGGTCCTGCAGGTTTAGCTTTTGATTCTGAAGGAAGCCTTTATATCACAGAACGCGACTCGGCAGTCATTCGTAAAATTAAAAAATGGTGGTAAACCTAAGAGGCCTTCATTGTCTCTTGATGTTGATATTGATAGCCGATGCCAGGGACTGTGCTAATAGTTTCAGATAAGAAATCTAATTTTTTTCTTAGAGTGTAAATATGTGT
This sequence comes from Bdellovibrionales bacterium, assembly GCA_020434645.1. Taxonomy (GTDB): domain Bacteria; phylum Bdellovibrionota; class Bdellovibrionia; order Bdellovibrionales; family UBA1609; genus RBG-16-40-8. The sequence continues at coordinate 792 of JAGRAK010000311.1, forward strand.
GTCGACAGTTCGATCGGTAACGCTCACATCATCTCCCCAAATATCTTTTAGAATCTGTTCACGTGTCAGCACCTGATTGGTGTGAGTTAAAAAATATCTTAATAAGCGAAATTCAATCGGAGTGAGTTGAATATCTATTTTTTCATTTTCTTTTAAAATAAAAGCTCTTTGTTGAAACCGATCGAGTTCGAGTTGGCCGGCTTGTAGAATATTGCGATTTTGTTTGGCATCAATTTGTTTTTGAAGCCTCGCTGTAATGCAGGCGAAAAATCGTTCTTTGACAAAAGGTAAGAGAATATAATCTTCTGCGCCAATTTCAAATCCGCGTACATAGTCGGCTGTATTGTCTTTACCTGATAGAATAATGAAAGGTGTTGGTTTTAAATTGTCGTCATTTTTTAAGCGTTCGCAGAAATCTAAACCGTTCTCATCAGGTAGGTTGGTGTTGATCAGTATGAGATCAAAATGATTATTTTTGAGTAGTTGGTAGCCCTCTTTGGCATTCAGGGCAGCAGTAACATCATACTTCGACTTTAGTACAGCACGTATTGTGGCATGTAGCTCTCGGCGACTATCGATGACGAGTAGAGATTGGCTTTTCATTGTGATTAAGACTTCGGACAATCAGGGGGGGATCTTAAGTCTAATTGTTTTGACTCTGAGCTCTCTCATCTGTCCCGGTTTGAGGCAGCAGTAGGTCTTCTAGAAAAAATGCTGACAGCTCTGAGCGGCCAGAAATTCCGGCTTTAGCGTAAATGGCCATTGATTGCACCCTTGCTGTTTTTTCAGTGGTATTTCTGACTCCGGCGATTTCTTTTAGACTAAGGCCTTTGAGCAAAAGAAAGGCGACTTCTTTTTCAGAAGCCGTGAGGCTCCATTTTGAAAGTTGTAGATCAATGGCTTTAGCTAAGCCATCAATATACTTGCGCGAATCGGCGCGCCAGAGTTGAGCTTCTTTTTTGAATGCCGAAAAGTCTATGATTTCTTTTTCGAGCTTGTGGCGGAGAGTCACTGTTCCGCGCAAGAGATAAAACACTCCTGAGAGCGCGAGGAGTCCAATTGCTCCTTCAGTCAGGGCGTGCCAGAGGGCAACCCCTTCGCGGGCATCAGTATAAATATCAAAACTGACTAGTACGGCGACAAGACCTAAAATTGCCGCAATAACGAGTCGCTCATGTGGTTTCATAAAACCCTCTTCTAATCATCGTCATGATGAGAGTTATTATCTCTCTCATTTTCGCCAAGGTGAAGAGAATCTCCAAAAAAACTGAGTGTTTGTTTCTGAGTATCAAAATTTCTTGCAAGCTGCGTCGCAAATGCGGCAACAAGCACTATAAAAAGTAAGGCTACTGCCGGCCTTGTTTTTGAAATAGATTCAGCGGTCGAGATGTCGCTCTTTGCACCATGATACATAGTCATTATAATGCCATCGCGATGACGCAAAGAGTGCAAGAGAACTCCGGCGATGTGTAAGAGCGCTACAACTAATAGCCCGTTAGCAAATATCTCGTGAATGTCTTCAAATGTCTCTTTATAGCCACTTGCCATTAGGTACCCCGTTAGACCAAGCCCTAACGCCAAGGTCAGCATGAGTAGGGCAGCCCAGCTGGATGCAGGATTATGAC
>JAGRAK010000312.1 GCA_020434645.1 Bdellovibrionales bacterium
GCACGGTAGGGCAGGGGGTAGGGTTACTGCTTAAATTTCGTATTGACCATTATCATTAAAAACATAACAAGACGAGCCAAATAAAGTGAAGTTCGCGGCAAAAATGGTGACTCTTGAATAAGTCGATAGAGGAGAAGAGAGCGGTAAGAATAAAAATGAGCCACAATATTTTCATTGGGGTTTAGTGGGTGTGTTTGAATGGCGGTTAACTGGGAGAGACTGTGGCGGCGGTCACCTGCTTTAGCCCCTAACATTTTTAGATTGAGGCTAGCTATCCAGTGATTTCTGTTGCAGAGCAAGGGTAAGCGGGCATTATTTTCGCCAAGGCTACTGAGTAGAATTTGTGCTGAACCAATGGCACCGGCGGCCAATATCACTCGTCGAGCACGACAAGTGATATTTTGCGCACGGTTAAGTGAGTTTTTAAAATACAGTTGCACATTGTTAGGCTCAATGGATTCTATGCGCTGACATATACTGTAGGGAGAATAGGTGAAGTTTTCTTTTAAAAGAAGTTCTGAAACAGTTTGCTTTGGTCGATATACAGATTCGCCAAAATTAGCGTAGAAATCCATATCATAAAGTGGATTAGCTTCTCTGTCTTTAAGGGGTTTTGAAAGTGTTGCGAGTACGCTTTGTCCTAGGTTAAAACCTCGTGTGTTGAGCAAAGCTTTTCGTTTCATGTAGTTTGAGAAAATTTTTTGCGCATTAGAATCCAGTGGTAAGCTGGGTTGAATGCCATCAAAGGTGCCAATAAAATTTGATAAATCTGAGTTTTTAGGTCCACTCACGCCAATTTCACGAGTGATAATTGGGTACATGGCCTGAACATCAGCCCCAGGCAGCCCCATTCTTTCAAGTTCATGAGCATCATACTCAAAACAATTAGCTCCCCATGCGGCACCGAGCCCACCAAGTGCCGAGCTTTGCAGAATGTGAAAATTATGGCATTCGGTAGAAAATATTTTTTTACCTTCAGTAATAGCACTCATTCTGCCTGGGCTTAAATGAATGCCGGCTTCGTGCTTTGAACTTATATTTTTGAAGTTCTCTCCTAAGAAATAGTGGCTTTGTTTGGGGTCAATTTTTCTTATTTCGCTAAATGAAGATTCTGGTATTAAAGGCTCATAAATTTTATCTTCATGCCCTATATCAAAAAGTGTAACTTTAGCACCATTGTATACGGCTTCTGCCGCAGCTTGTGCGCCAGCAGGTCCTGAACCAATAACAGCAATGTCAATTTCATTATTTCTCATTGGGTTTACTCGAAAATAAACGTAGTAATCGATAGAGTATTAGTTCGAGCGTGCCGAAGATGATCGTTGCTGTTATGGCTATAAGTGCAAATAAAAATCCACGTTCAATGGGTTGAAATAACTCAACTTGTTTGGGATCGGTTTCGGCTAATGCCAATTCTTTTTGCATGGAGTTTTTATTCATGTCGGAGCATCCACAAATAGTTCTTGTATGCAAATATTTTTACCACCACAGGGCGGTGTTTGCGCAATATGTACGCAGGGCGAACACGGAGTTTTAGAGTAGTGGCGATATTCCTCGAGTCCTTCTGATGGCCTTAGCATTATGTCGGGACTTGTCGGCCCCCAATACGAATAGGTTTTCACCCCTAACAGTCGCGCCAGATGCACGAGCGAAGAATCTATAGAAAAAAATCGATCCTGAAGTGCCATGAGGCTGGCTGATGAGGCAAGCGAAAGTTCACCGCAAAGATTTAAAAAATACCAATTCGGAAAAGTCATTTTTAACTTGGCGATTATTTCTTCAGCTTTATGTCGATCAAATTCCGTCCCAAAGAGAGAGACTTGTACAGCCGATTCTGAACTGAATAGTTTCAAAAATATTTTGTTCCATTGAATAGCGGTGAGCATTCGTTCAAAGCTTAAATCTGAACACCCATGTCCGATCCCGATGCACTCAAATTGTGTGTTTTGTGAAGTGTGATCAGATCCAATTGGTATTTTATGGTTTGCGGGGAGTTGTGCCATCAGGTGGCTGCGGTAGTGACTTTGTGCACTTGGTTGAGTTTTAAAGGCGAAAGCCAGTTGGTCGTAAGAAGAAGAGTGATTTTTATTTTGATCAAATGGCAGCGCAATTGTCATAAACTCGCGAGCCCATAAATTAAAAGAGCCAAGAAATGATACCAGTTCTTGACTTCGAATAAGTTTGGCAAAAATAAAGCTGAGGCGACTTCGAAATTCCAAATTAATGACAACCTGTGTCTTTCTCGTCTTCCAAAGCGCTGCGATAGAGGAGGTGATTAGCTTTAATGTGCGAGAGTCATCTAGAACTATTATTTGATTAAATATTTTAAGAAGATCTCCAAAAGGCTGTGTGCTAGCTGTTGCAACCAGAATAAATTGATGATGTGGGTAAGTTTTTCGAATGCCA
>JAGRAK010000313.1 GCA_020434645.1 Bdellovibrionales bacterium
GATGAAATGCGAAAACTTGTTTTTACAATGTCGATATTGGCATTTTATATGGGTGCTTGTTCTTCAGAAGTGAGTTTTTCGCCCGCGGATCCCGAAAGAGACGCCGCCGAGAGTGCACGTCAAAATTATGCTCTTGATAACAAAAAAGACGTTAAACTGGTGAATCAAGTGGTGCTTGTGCCACAGACTCCAAATGCTGTTGATATTTTGTTTGTAATCGACAACTCCGAATCAATGGATTACCCGATCACATTGCTTTCAAATAAATTTTCTAATTTTATTGATTCTCTGTCAGGTCTTGATTGGCAAATCTGCGTAACAACAACTGATATAACGAACAAATACGGAGACATCATTAATGACGGGAGACTGTATTCTTTTAGCAATGGACAACTGTGGATCAACTCCAATACTAAAAATGCTGAAAATCTATTTTTAAGCCTGCTAGCTCATTTACCAGATGGAAGTGGTGATGAGCGTGGAATTTTCGCCATAAATAGAGCCATACAGCGAAACGAAGGTTGCTTTAGGCAGAATGCCTCGCTCAACACGGTTCTCTTATCTGATGAGGATGAGCGCAGTTTGGGTGGAAACATTAAATACAATAACCCAGCAGATGACCCCGATAAACAATTTAAAGAATTAGAACCTTTAGACTTTAGTGATAGTGTACTGGCCACTTTAAAATCTATGGGTTTGTCGGGTAAGAAATATACTCATCATTCTATTATAATTAGACCTGGTGATAATGACTGCCTTGCCGAACAAAAAGTTTCATACGCTTTTGCCGGCACACACTCAGCTCTTCTCACAAATAAAACAAATGGTGTTTTGGGCAATATCTGCGCAGCTGAGTATGGTGAGCAATTAAATTTTATGGGCGAAAATATTCAAGATGCCGTAGCATCAGTCGACCTTGAGTGCGAGCCCTATAACATGGCCGGAAGTCGCATAATTAATGCGGATCAAATAATTCAAGATATGACGACTGAACTTGTGACCACTCAAACTTTGACTGGTTCGACAATTAAATTCTCGCCAGAGCTCCCAGCGGGAGCCTCCATATATTTAAAATATTATTGCTTGCTTTAGATTACTTATGTTCTAGTTTTTTGAGACGCTCATTCAGATCATTGATCTGCTTTTGCAAGTCAGCCACAACTTCGTCAGTCGCCTGGCCTCCAGCAACAAAGGCTTCACGTGGTGTATACAGACAACCCCATGTTGTCGCGCCATTACCAATCCACTGCCAGCGATCGCAGACAATCGTACTGCGCACTACAGACGGCTGCTCTGGCGAAAGCTCTGCCCGAGCTGTAGAAAAGGCAAATAAAGCCGGTATCACGAACAAAGACATCGTGGCTACGCGAAAGTCTATCAACATAAATTCTCCCCTTTAAATTCGATTTGAAGGTGATTATCAAGCACTTCTAAATGCCTAAAATCACTAACTCGAAATTACAACGGACTACAAAATACTACAAAACCAGGTTTTTTCAACAACTCCTACAGATCTCAAATCATATAATTTATGCGTATATCAATTTTAAAAATAAATATCAGCTTTTTGTAAGTCTATGAGATCTAACCCGTTACTGAGTAAATTATCAAAATATGCTCCGATCTGAACATAAACCCCCTAATTTACTTAATACAGCGTATGCCGCGGATCAATTCTACTAAGGAGTATAAATTATGACAATTAACGAAAACACTATCAAAGGTAAATGGCTAGAGATTAAAGGTGATGTTCGTAAAGCTTGGGGCAAGCTTACAGATGATGAGTTAGATAAAACCAAGGGTGACATGAAAGCTATTGCCGGTCTCATACAGCAAAAATACGGTGACGCTCAAGAAAATGCTAGCGATAGACTTTCGAATATATTTAAGCGATTTGAAACTCAAAAAGATGAAGTTGTCACTGCTGTTAAAAGCTCACTTAAATCTTAATAATCTAAATACTGGAGGACACATGAAAAAGTATAATTTACTGACACTAAGCCTATTTAGTGCCGCACTTATCTTTAGTTCTAATGCTATTGCTGAAGAAACCACTGCCGAAAAAGCTCAGACGGCAACCAACAAGACCGTTAATGCAGTTAAAAAAACTTATCGAAATGCTAAAGGCGAAATCTGCGAAATGATTGATGGCAAAGCAAATTGTGCAGTCAAAAAAGTAGTTAATAAAATTAAAAATACTGCAGACTCAATCGAAACAACGGCGAAAGAAGCGAAAAACAAAGCTGACTAAATATTCGATTTGGAGGTGATTACCAGCCTCCGCTAAGTTATTGAAATCACGGCGTCAAAAATCTCACGGACTACAAAATACTACAATTCAACGTTTTTTCAACTCCCACGCTTACAGGCACTTTGCGTCTTT
>JAGRAK010000314.1 GCA_020434645.1 Bdellovibrionales bacterium
ACATTCACACGAAGTGTGGGCTGGACTCGATGATAATAGAGTAAATATTCATCGTCGGTTAGGTGTAGAGAGATGGTACGCATAAAAATTAAAATAGTATTAATAATAGAGAGTATGTTTTATTTCGGGTGTGCCAATAAAAATATTGTGAGCTCTCATAATCATGTTCAGATGGTGCGATTCAAAAACATGCCTATCATAGGTCGAACTCAGTCTGGTCAAGATATACATTTGGGAGGACTCTCGAGTTTAGTGCTTTTGCCATCAGCTTCTACATCTAGCGTGCTTCAATTTGTTTCTTTAACTGATCGTGGGCCTAACGGTGCTGCAATAAAGCGTACAAATAAAAAACCAAAAACCGTGCGACCATTTTTACTCCCTAAAATTGCTCCTAGTTTGATATATTTTGAATATGATCAGTTACAATCGTCAGTACAAGTGACCAAGACTCTTCGGCTGCTCGACCCTAACGGTCAGCTTTTAACGGGGCTTCCTCCTGTTAGTCAAAATAAAAACATAAAACTTGAAGGGGCAGTAGACGAGCAAGGGCATGATCTTCTGGGTGACTTGTTGGGCATAGACCCCGAGGGGCTGGCTATTGAAAGTGACGGCCATATTTGGGTGAGCGAAGAGTATCGACCCGGGTTAATCAAATTTTCTGCTGAAGGCAAAATGCTCGCCATGTATGTGCCGAAAGGTTTTTATTTAAAGAGTGAATTACATCAAATTGAAAAACAGTACGGTCGTTCTGATTTTATTCATCAAATTTTGCCAGAAAAGCTTCTTAACCGTAAATTAAATCGAGGTTTCGAAGGCGTTGCCTTTGCTGGCGACAATATTATCTTAATGCTTCAAAGCCCAATGAAAAATGATGTTGCCGGTGATAAGGCTGTGCGCTTTATCATTTTAAATGAACGAAATAAAATTAGCTATGAAGTTATTTATAATTTAGAAAGTGTTCATGCCGACAAGCTCGGTGATTTGGCCGTGAGCGGAGAACACATTTTAGTGCTCGAGCAAGATTCAAAAGTGGGTGAAGATTCAGTTCATAAAATTTTTGAGGTAAATTTAGTAAATCAAAATAAAGAGTGGGAGTTGGTAGGCAAGGTGTTGCGTTCAGATTTAGTACAATTGGGTATTCATGCATTCGAAAAACTTGAGGGCGTGGCTATTTCTTCGAAAAATGAAGTCTTTATCGTGAATGACAACGATTTTGGGCTTAAAGAAGTGGTTGGCAAAGTTCAAGTGGACGAGAGTCGGGGCACCTACTTAATTCGATATAAATTGTCTCAGTAATTAAAATCGCATAAGGCCAATTATCTTCTCAAAGAATTCGCAATAACTGAAACTGAGCTAAAGCTCATGGCGGCGGCGGCAATCATGGGGCTTAGAAGTGTTCCGAAGAATGGGTATAAAACTCCGGCAGCAATAGGCACACCGATGATATTGTAAATAAATGCAAAAAATAAATTTTGCTTTATATTGAGAATTGTTTTTTCACTTAAGGTGCGAGCATTCATGATGCCGCGAAGGTCTCCCTTGACGAGTGTGATGCTGGCGCTACTCATGGCGATATCCGTACCCGTGCCCATAGCAATGCCGACATGGGCTTGTGCGAGTGCGGGGGCATCGTTTATGCCGTCGCCCGCCATTGCCACAATTTTACCTTCTGCTTGCAGTTTTTTAACTATTTCAGCCTTACCTTGCGGAAGTACATCAGCATAAAATCCATCGAGATCGATTTTGCTGGCAACGGCTTGGGCTGTAACTTTACTATCGCCGGTGACCATTATAACTTTTAATCCGTGCGAGCGTAAAGTTTGAATGGCGCTGGCAGTAGTTTCTTTAATCGGATCCATAACGCCGAGAAGTCCGGCAATTGTTCCATCAATTGAAATATACATTACCGTTTTGCCATCTTTGCGAAGTGAATTGGCTTCGTCTGCGTAGTTATCTTGCTCAGCAAAGAGTTCTTTCATGAGGGCGAGATTACCAATAGCAATTAGTTTATTTTGAACGCGAGCAGTAGCACCCTTGCCGGTTATGGATCGAAAGTCAGTCGTTGTAAAAAGTGGAGCTTTAGCCTCTTTCGCGCCAGCCACAATGGCTGCGGCTAACGGATGTTCGCTTGATTGCTCTAGGCTTGCGGCAAGAGAGAGCAACTCATCTGATGTGACGTCGGGTAGTAGTGGCTGAACAGTGACGAGTTTTGGTTTTCCGAGAGTGAGTGTGCCCGTTTTATCAACAATGAGAGTGTCGACCTTACGCATGAGTTCAATAGCTTCTGCATTTTTAAATAAAACGCCAAAGCTGGCTGCGCGACCAGTGCCCACCATTATCGACATAGGAGTGGCAAGGCCTAGGGCGCAGGGGCAGGCAATG
>JAGRAK010000315.1 GCA_020434645.1 Bdellovibrionales bacterium
AAACTATTGTTATTTAGCCGACGAAAGCCGTGATTGTGAATTGGGCTATCCTATTCATTTTGAATTAGAATATATTATTCACAATTCCAGTTATCGCAATTTATTGGAAATGGCGCTTTAGTGAGCTCGGTCATTAAAGTCTGCATTTCAGATTTTAACTTTAGCACCGCTGTTTTGAGTGCTTTTCTGTTGCCACGGGGCACCTCTGGGTGATTTTCGCTTTCGCCTGACTGTCCACAATAGCTCTCAAGGCTAATAACGGAAAAAGATCTTCATTTCTCTTCGGTTTTCACGGCAGCATATAAAGATGTTGCCCAAATTAGGGAGATGATGGTGGATTTCATTGAGCAAATACGATCTGTTATAAGGCCGTCAAAAGATGAGGGCTGCTTTGCGTATGGCTTTGATCTATTTAAAGCAGGAAAATAATTATTCAGAAACTATGGTGAGTGTCTTCATTGGCAGCTCTTTGCCCGCCACTTGTACGCCGCTCACGGTGAATTTTAGGGCTTGGTCACGGCAACGTTCGTATGCTGGTGAACGTTTCTGCTGTGAATAGAGCTGAAAAGAGTAGCGCACAATTTGGCGCTCATTTGGCGCGAGGGTTTCGACTCTTGGCTTTTCAAACTCTTGATTTTCTAAGCATGAAGGGTCTTGAAATTGAAGTAGTTTTGGTGTTTCAAAAACTACTGGTTCAGTGGAGTTGTTCACAAGTTCTGTTGTCACCCAAAGAGTGGAAGTCAGAGTGCTCACTTTTAAACGAAGATCGACTTGTCCGTCACCAAGTGGGTAGACGCTCACGTTGGGCCCCTCAAGAGGTTTTGGCTCATTTAATTTTTCTATAGTTTGGCAGCCCGCTGAAAATAAGCTCAAGACCAAGACAATAGCTGAAAAGCCTCTTGCTGCACGACTCGTTAAATTTATTTTTTTATTATTTTGCATATTCAACCGCCTGAGTTTCGCGAACAACCGTGACTCGAATTTGTCCGGGGTATTGCATTTCTTCTTCAATCTTATGAGCAATTTTTTGACTTAAATCAAGAGCGCGTAGATCATCAAGCGCTTTTCCGTCAACATAGACTCGCACTTCCCGGCCGGCACTTAAAACATGCGTATCAATCACGCCGTCAAAGCCGCGAGCAATCGTCTGTAGATCGTGAATCTTTTGCGTGTAAGTGGCAACAGTAGAGCGTCGTGCCCCTGGGCGGGCTCCTGAGATGGCATCTGCTGCAATAACGAGATAGGCTAAGTTTGTGCTCGGCTGTTCATCAAAGTGATGGGCTCGTACGGCGTGAACTATGTGGTCGGCTTCTCCATGTTGTTTAATAAAATCTGCACCTATCACGGCGTGGCCGCCATCTACAGAGTGATCCATTGATTTGCCAATATCGTGGAGCATTCCTGCTCGTCGTGCATCGGCAACCGCAACGTCAAGTTCGGCGGCAAGGAGCCCACATAGGTGACCCACTTCTGCGCAATGAAAATGTTGGTTTTGTGTAAATGAATAGCGGTAGCGGAGGGCGCCCATCATATTTTTAATTTCGGGACTTAAATTATTAATATGAAGTTCTTTGGCAATTCGGTTGCCATCGTTATGTATACGCTGAAATAAATCTTTTTTTGTTTGTTCTGCTAATTGTTCGATGCGGGCAGGTGTGATGGCGTTTCGTTCACGCATAAGTCGGTCAACGGTTGCCCGCCCAAGTTCGCGTCGAACAGGGTCAAAACCATACACATTTACAGAGTTATTGTGTTCATCGTAGGCGAGGTCGACTCCACAAATTTTTTCTATTAAGCGCAGGTTCGATTGCTCCTCACCCAATACTCGCTTTTTTTGATCTTCATTATCAAAATTGAGGTAACCAATACCGCGCTCAGGGCAGTAGGGTCGAGCAAACCTATTTATAACGAGAGTTAATAATTTTTTAGCTTCTATTTCGGCAAGGTTCTGCCACTCCTCATCGTCGGCTTGAAGAGCGCGAGTGACCTCAACTTGTCTTTCATTTATGGCTCGTGCTTTGAGGTCCGCTATAACGGCGGTACGAGGAGTTTCGGTTTTAGCTTCTAATTTCTCAATAAACTCACTGAGTAGGTTTTGATATCGTTCACGTCGTACGGCGTACCGGTTTTCCATAGCGCTGACATGATTGTCAAAAATATCTACTTTTGATTGATGTTCGCTGGCCTTTTTTTGACATTCACTGAGGCGCTCTTCAAGGGCTTCTTCACGCTTATTCACTTTGGCTTCAAATTGTTCAATGCGAGCTTCTATTTTTTCAATTTCGAGTTCTGCAGCCTCAAGTTGTTTTTCTATTTATGCTTTTGCGCGAGCTTTAGGGGCGTCTTCGATATCTTTGGCCTTCTCT
>JAGRAK010000316.1 GCA_020434645.1 Bdellovibrionales bacterium
AGGGCAATGTTATTGACCCCGCTGAAGTCATTAAAAAATATGGAGCAGAAGTGCTCCGCCTTTGGGTGGCTCATGAAGACTACGGTGACGATGTCACTGTAAGTAACGATATGTTTCAGCGCGTGAGTGAAACTTACCGTCGCATTCGCAATACAATGCGATTTTTACTCGGCAACCTACACGATTTTGATCCAGCAAAAGATGCCGTGCCATTTGCCAAAATGCCGCCACTCGATCGCTGGGCACTTTGCCATCTCAATAACACTATTGCGCAAGTGACTGAAGCTTACGACAAGTATGATTTTTTTAAAGTCTATCATGCCCTGAATGTGTTCTTTACCGTTGATCTCTCCGCTTTTTATTTAGATATCTTAAAAGATCGACTCTACACCGGCAAACAAGATGGCTTAAAACGCAGATCTTCACAAACTGTGCTCTTTGAACTGATCACCAATCTGACTCGCATGCTCGCTCCGATTTTGAGCTTCTTATCAGAAGAGACTTATCAATATGTACCAGGAGCCAAAAAAGAAAGCATATTTCTAGAAAAATTCCCTACCGCAAACAAAGAATGGGTTGATGCTGAGCTTGATGAGATCTTCAAGACTCTGTTTGAGATTAAATCTGAGGCTGCCGGGCACCTAGAGGAGCTCCGGCGCAACAAAGTGATCGGCTCAAGTCTGGATGCCGAAGTCAGCATCCCAATGAAGAAAGAATGGACGAAGGTCTTGTCTAGCCCACTTATTGGAAAAACTGAACCTGAGCGAATTGTGTTCTTAAAAGAAATACTGATCACCTCAGGTGTCACAATCGACCCTTCTCCCACCGGCTCCATTGTGGCGCAAAAAGCACGGGGAGAGAAATGTATTCGATGTTGGCACTATAGTGAAAACCTAACTTCAAGTGCTGCGCATCCAAATGTTTGCCCTAAGTGCGTAGAAGCGTTAACCTAATTATATGAGTTCTCTGCACGTCGTTAATAATCAAAAGTCTCAGCCCCAGTCGCAGCGCCGACTGGGATATAAATATATGGTTTTAATTGTTATGACTTTAGCCATTACGGCTTTTGATCAGTATACGAAAATGATTGTTCACTCCACTTTTGACTTGGGCGAATCTGTTAACGTAATTAATGACTTTTTCAATCTCACATATGTGCGCAATACAGGAGCTGCATTCGGAATTTTTGGTCAATCACATCCATTGTTTCGCCAAATATTTTTTCTCTCCATTCCACCCATTGCTGTCTTTATCATCGTTATTTTTCTTTATAATCTACCTTCAACAGAAAAATTAGAAATATTCGCGCTCTCGATAATAAGCGGAGGCGCTGTCGGTAATTATATTGACCGTATACGCTATGGCTACGTGATAGATTTTCTAGATTTTCATATAAACAATAAATACTCTTGGCCGGCATTTAATGTTGCGGACTCCGCCATAGTTATTGGAGTTGCGATTTTGGCATTGCTTATGTTTAGAAAGAAACCTGAACCCGAGTAGGGGGTCTTATTTATCCCTTTATTGTCATTTCAGACAGCCTCGCTATACCAACCTATCTGCTAACAATCAGTCTTACCTATTGCCTCTGCATTTTATGGGTCTTTATTCGCGCCCAAAAGCACCCCGAAATTAACCCCACCGTCGCTCTTGATGTTTGCCTTTCGATAATGATTGGCGGTCTTCTTGGAGCTCGTAGCTTTCATGTTCTCTACGAAAATTATGAATACTACTCTCAGTACCCAATGGATGTTTTTAAGTTATGGCAAGGTGGATTTGTTTTTTACGGCGGCTTTATTGGCGCACTACTAGCCACTATTTTATTTTTAAGAATTCGCCGCGAGAGCTTTTGGGTATGGGCTGACTTTATGGCGCCCGTCTTGGCCTTTGGCTATGCGCTTGGGCGAATAGGCTGCTTCTTAAACGGCTGCTGTTTCGGTCGCGAGTGCACTTTACCCTGGGCTATTGAATTTAGTTATACAGGTCTACCCACCGGACTTCGCCACCCGACACAGCTTTATGCGACACTGTGGGAGTTAGGCGTTGTGGTGGTGCTGCTTTTACTGGAGTGGCGCCGAAACGTAAAACCCCTCGATAATCATTCTGATATAAAAGCGGACAACCCTAAAACTGCCACTACTCGTACTGGCCAACTGTTTTTACTTTGGCTCTTTTTACATTCTATTGGCCGATTAATTATGGAGCATTTCAGAGATGATTTTCGCGGTGAGAATTATTTAGAACTCAGCATTTCAAGTTGGATGAGTATTTTTATTATTATTTCTGTCATCGCGATAAGTTATTTTAGATTTTTTCAAAAAAAATAGTGCTGTAAAAAAAAACCGCGCCATAAATTCATGC
>JAGRAK010000317.1 GCA_020434645.1 Bdellovibrionales bacterium
GTGGGACACCTCTACTTATTCAGCTTTATTTAATTTTTTATGGCTTGCCATATATTGGTCTGCGCCTAGACCCCTTTGCTGCTGCCGTAATTGGTCTTGGTTTAAATTATGGCGCCTGTGAAGCTGAAAATTATCGTGCGGGGATACAGGCGATACCAAAAGCCCAAATAGATGCTTCCTACGCTCTTGGTATGACACCGGCTCAGTCACTCCGGCATGTAGTGGTGCCGCAAGCTATGCGCATTGTGATCCCTCCTGTGACAAATGATTTTATCGCACTTTTAAAAGACTCATCATTAGTGTCGGTGATTACGATGGTTGAGCTCACCACAATATATGGACAGCTCGCATCGACTTATTTTGATTACTTAGGCATTGGGTTGTTGACGGCAGGAGTTTATTTTTTAATTGGTTTGCCGTTTGTAAAGCTCTCTCGTCATTTTGAAGCTCGACTCAATCGCGAGCTTAAATATAAAAAAATTTAGTACCTACACGGAAAAGTTCTTTTAACTCCCTCTTGAAAGTCACACGAAACAGCAAGAGAGCTTGAATCGCGTACATGTGCACACATTGAACTTTTTAGTCGACAAGTGTGACCATTTGAAGTGGTAAAAGTTTCATCGACTTCAAACATGCAGTTTGGCGAGAAAGAATAAGTTTCACCGTCGATTTTTATATCTATATCCATCCAGCCCATATCTAGGTGGCAGGCCAGACGATCAATTTCGACTTCAATACGCCCCGCTTGTGCTGCTGCTGTTGTTATGGTGAAGATAAAAAATATTGATGCAAGTATTTTCATAAAGCCCCCAGCTTTGAGAATGAACGGTTTTATCTAGAAATCTTTACAGTCCAAAATGAAACCACAATAAATTATGTACAACAAAGCACGGGCTCAGTAATAACTGCCTATGCGGGGGCAAAGCAAGGCGATCAAGGGGGGGGCACATTAATAACAAAATTTACAATTTATTAAGCTTAGTCCTTTCGGTGACTCCGATTAGGCCTGTTGATTCGTGCCACCATCATAAAACGGATGGTCGCAAATGATGAATATTTTAAATCTTTTAGTTGTGTTTGTGCTCACGTTTTACACAAGTCTTTCTTTTGGACTTGTTCGTGGACCCCATCATTTTTTTTCAGACTACAGAGACGCATTGCTGGATGCCTCAGCCTACATTCAACTCATGCCTGAGCATACACAAGTCGAGTTTGGCGGTTGGGTCATTCAAGATCAAGAATCTGGCTGCTTCACATATCTTGAGCCGATCAGAGGTGTTTCATATGCAGTGGCCATCCCAGATGCACTAACTGTGAAGTACACGTGGGGTCTGCTGCCCATTGCATGGTTTCATAGTCACCCAGGCATTGGTAGTGATGGAGAGAGTTATTCAAGTCAAGACTACTCGTCAGCATTGATTCAGGGAGGGAGACAGGCCGCACTTTTCACACCCAGTGGTCGGGTTCATGTATTTGACCCTACTCGTAATCAAGTCGAAACTCTATTAGGTGATTCATATCGGGGTGATCACCCGTGGCAAACGATGAGGCCTGTGCCTTCTCGCTTGCCTGTATTGCTTCAAGTCAGTGCACAGTGTGAAGTGTTGGCGCCCGTAGTGCGGTCGATAAGAGAATCTTAAGTTGAAGTTTTGATCTTAAGCGACCTACTGACATGCCGTCATGATCCCAGATAATCGAAGCGGATTTTTTCGATCCGGCCTTCTAATTAACGGGCTCGGATTATCTGGGTCGCCAAGTTGAATAAACTCAACCAAAATATCGAGAATCTTCCCCTCGCGATGAAAAGCAAATGAACCACTATCGTCATCACCGACGCATTTAACTTCTGAGCCCTCGGTGAGGGATATGCAGTAAAATTTATTCTCCCACTGACGATCATTTTTTTCTCGTCCTACAACTTTTATAAAATAATTTTTTGAATCCTCATTCGGGATTTCAAACACAAGAGACTTTAAGTTATTTGAAAGTCCATCAGTTACTTTAAAGCAACTTTTCGCAAAACTAGCCGAGCTGCTGAAGGTGATGAACACGTGCTGACCGATATGCCAAGCTCTGAGGCCATATCTTTGACTTTCAATCCTTTTTCTTCGCGAAGTCGCTTAAGGCGAGACGAGAAAGCTTCATTTTTCATACGCCAACTCCCTCCGAAAAATATTTCTGAATATCGCTGCCGGAATGTTGGCCGCCAGAATGAGCGCACCTCCAACAAAGAAGTGGCTGCCAAACTCGGACTGCCAGATTATTGCAGAATACAAAGTTGAAAAAAGTGGCTCAAAAGCCATCGCCGTTCCTGCGAAGTGTGAGCTGACCTTCTTGCTTCCAACATAAAACAGAAGATT
>JAGRAK010000318.1 GCA_020434645.1 Bdellovibrionales bacterium
AATTAAAAAAGCCTATCGTCGTCTAGCCATGCTTTATCACCCCGATAAAAATCCCAACAACAAGGCCGCTGAAGATAAGTTCAAAGAGGTCAGTGAAGCCTATGAAGTGCTTTCGGATCCTGAGTCGCGAAAAAAATATGATCAGTTTGGTCTGTACGGCGCGCCGACTGGAAATCAAGGGTTTTATACAGGGCCAAATTTTGAAGATTTTGATTTTGAAAACTTTAGGGGGCAAAGAACATATACCACTGAATCCGCATATGATCTGTTTAACGATTTGTTCGGTGATATCATGGGTCAGCATAAGTCTCGTCGTGGCCCTACAAAAACTCGGGGAGCTGATCTTCGTTACAATCTAACCGTTTCTTTCGAAGAAGCGGCCACCGGTTGCGAAAAAAATATTCGATTTATTAGAAAACGTAACAACAAAGACGACTCTGCCAACTTGTTAGTCTCTGTTCCGGCTGGAGTTAACAATGGGCAACGCTTAAAACTAAAAGGTGAAGGCGACTCCGGCAGTCACGGAGGAGCAGCTGGTGATTTGTATGTAATCGTGAACCTTTCAGAGCATCTTTTATTTAAGCGGCAGGGTTCAAACGTACTAATGGATCTCCCTATTTCATTCGTTGATGCAATTGCAGGAACTGAGTTAGAGGTTCCCACCCTAACCGGGCGTGCAAGCTTAAAAGTCCCTAGCAATACACATCCTGGACAAGTATTTAGGCTACGCGGCAAGGGCTTCCCTAATATTGGCGGTGGCGCGATGGGCGACATGCTGTTGCGAGTTGTGGTCGATGTTCCGGTTGATCTTACTGAAGAACAGATTCAAGCTGTTAAGAAACTCTCTCTGATTGGTGATTCAGCTCCTCTTGTTAAAGAGTTTAAAGAGAAAATTAAACGACTTTTCGAAGGAAGAAAATAATGCGCTTATTTAGTCTAATTTTAATGGTGACGATGACTGTCGGCTGCTCAGCTATGCACAAAAAAGATCCACAACCCGCACCTCACGATGTTAAAAGTGAGCTTGCTAAAATTGAAATAGACATCAATACCGGCGCTCACAAAAAAGCAATTGCTCGTTTAGAAAATATTGCGGCAAAACATGCTGATACTGATGCCGCTGATGACGCATATATTATGCTTGGTGATCTTTATTTTAAAAATGCAGCCTACAATGAATCTTACAAGGCTTATATCTCTGTTCTCAATTCTGAGGTTTATAGCCCCCGAGAGGTGGATGCTTCCACGGGTGCGGCCAATGCCCTTTATAAACTGGGGCGATATGACGAAGCCCTTAGTTTAACTACGAATAGCCTAAAGAAAAAACCAACTTCTCCCGCTACTAGAGTTGAAATATTCACTTTGCGGTATAACATTCAAACACAATTGGGCGATCGACTAGATGCTCTAAGGTCTCTTATCTATTTAACTCAAGAAACTACTGATGCCACAAAAAAAGAACGCTATAAAATTAAAGCCCTTGAATTTGTTGATTCTCACTTGCGCGAAGAAGAGCTTCGAGCTGTAGCCGACGATTCATTTTTTTCATTTGTACGCAGCCCCGCTTTGTATCGTGTGGCCACAACATACTTTGAGCAAAGAGATTATGGACGGGCTGAGAACTATTTTCGCGGTGTGATTAAAAATTCTCCCGACAGCGATCTCGCTCATAATGCTAACAACTATCTTGAACAAATTGAGGCTCGGCGTAGAGTTGCACCATATACAATTGGCGTTGTGTTGCCGCTATCTGGTAAACACGCGGCTATTGCTCAGAAAACCTTGCGCGGACTTCAAATGGGATTGGGTTTAAATGACAACGCTCCGTCTAGTTTTAAATTGGCCGTTATTGATAGTGAGGCGAATCCAGATGTAGCCCGACGAGCTGTTGAAAGGCTTGTAATTGAAGATAGCGCCATAGCTATCGTGGGTGATTTGCTATCTAAAACATCTGAATCAGTTGCGCAAAAAGCAGATGAGTTGGGTGTTCCCGTTATCGGCCTTTCTCAAAAGTCAGGGCTCACTCAAATCGGTCCGAATGTTTTTAGAAATGCATTAACCAGTGCCGCGTTAGTCCGTGAGCTTGTTCAAAACTCTATAGAAAAATATGGCATGAAGCGCTTCGCTATAGTTTATCCGAATGACCCCTATGGTACTGAGTATGCAAATTTATTTTGGGATGAGGTTCTTGCTCGCGGCGGGCAAATAACAGCTGTTCAATCTTACGCCAGTGGCGAAAAAGATTTTCGCGGCGCCATTTCACGACTCGTCGGCACATATTATTTAGAAGATCGCGTCGACGAATATACCAATCTAGTTAGAAACTGGTACGGAGAGCAAAAGGTTATTAATTC
>JAGRAK010000319.1 GCA_020434645.1 Bdellovibrionales bacterium
CAGTTCGAATAGTTTTCGGATTTAAATTGGGAACACTTTTAGGATCCGAAAGTGCTGGTGTGGTGCGATGGCATGAAACTTTCTCGCCTCGACGTCGAGGTCTCGGTGCGTCAGTTCTGTTCATGACAGTGAGTCAAGCCGCTGGCGTCTATAATTAATTCAAAATAAGTCGAAAACTTTTGAGTGGTTGAGTGCTGGCCGCAATTTAGATAGGCATCTAAAAATGTACAAACCAATTAAATATGTTCTACTCTTTTTTGTCTTTTTATCAGGGCTGAATCTGTCTCATGGGGCTCTAGATGACAGCCAAGTAAATGAAGTCCTGCTTTCTTCGATACTAGAGTTCAATGCTGAAATTTCTCAATTGCCCGCCCCATTTTTATATAGATACAATCCGGCAATGATTGGAGGCGGATTCGGCGCTTCTTCGGCTGAATTAACCATAGAGGTCACCACCGATCAATCGACATATAAGCGATCACCCTATTATTTGCTGAGCTTAACCGGGCGTTTTGCAAAACACGAACGAATGACTGAGGATGCATTGGCAATGTTGATTTGTCATGAAATTGGTCACGCTATTGGTGGGAGTCCAACATTAAAAAGGACTCACGTAGATTTTAATTTACCCATTTCAGTGGAAGGACAAGCTGATTACTTTGCCGCCCGAGATTGTTTCAATAGAGTTGCAAAGAGAATCTTAGTACAAGAAGAAATGAATTATCCAGACTCTATTCGGGCTGTGTGTGAGGCGAATGCTGATCCAGGTGGACATTCTATTGATGAGTGTATTCGAATAATTGGAGCTGGATATCAGCTTCAGTCGGTTGTTGTTTCTATTAGAAATTCTTTCAGCAATGGAGCTGGAGAGCTATTTCCTGATCCGATTAAAAAAGCATCAACAAGTTTAGTGGATATCACAAAGGAAACATTTGAAGGTCATCCAGAGGCGCAATGCCGTATGGATACATATGTCGCGGGCGCCCTCAATAAGCCGCGCCCCGGGTGTTGGTATTACAACCCATCTACCCAGCCGCATCCACCATCATCTGCGCCACGCGTTCAGCCTCAATAGGTTGATATTTTTTAAGCGGGCCGAACCAAATGGGTAAATATTTAAAACCTTCAAATAATCTTTCGCCTAAACGAAATTCTTTGCGTTCACCCAAAAGAAGAGAGGGCTGAATAATAGAAAGTTTTTTTAAGTTTAATTTTTTAAGCGCGTCTTCGAGCTCACCCTTGACCTTGTTGTAAAACACCATCGATTTTGAATTTGCTCCCAAGGCGGTTACAACAACAAAGTTATCAGCTTTGTGATGTTTTGCGATTCTTGCTAAAGCATAAGGAGCATCGAAATCGACTTTTTTAAAGTTCTCTTTGGTTTTGGCTTTTTTGATCGTCGTGCCCAGACAGCAAAAGTAGTCATCGGCCTTGAGCTCAGCTTGATGTTTCTCAAGATCTTCGAGCTCGAGAATAATTTGCTCAAGTTTTGTCGCTTGTGCTGCTGAGCATAGCCCTGATTGACCCATCTTAGCGATATCCAGCTTACGCCGACCGACAGATATGACCCTGTCGTATTTATTCGATTTTAAAAGCTTTTCCAGGCAGTGGCCGCCAACCAGACCACTTGCGCCAATAATTAAGGCTGTCATGGGCTATTCTTGCTCCATATATAAAGAGAATGGAATACTTTCTAGCGCGCCGCACAACATAATTGTAAATATTTCTATATGCCAGACCAAAGTCGTGATTAGATGGTTCCAATACGGAACCATCTAATGGGGGAGTCGACTGTGAGCGAATGCAATCGAGTTAAGAGTAAGAGTGTTAAAGCACTATTAACATTTTTCGCATCACTGGTCTTTTTAGATATCGCAGTGGCAGGAGAAATACTCCATTTACAATCTGGCGATGTCACACTGGCTGAATTAAATAATAAATCCAATTTCAGTTTACGGGCGATCGATACAAACTCTTCTAAGCTTATAAATTCTCAATACTTTATTTTACAGTTTCAAAATGCCATCACTCAGCAAGACGAAAATGCTTTGCGAGAAGAAGGTTTAGAAATCTTAAGGTATGTGCCAGATGATGCTTATCTTGTGCGCGGAGTTGAGGGTCAGATTTTAGTTTTGCAAAATAAAATGCAAAATCTAAAAGGTTATGTGCCCTATCAGCCAAGTATTCGATTAAGTCCAGATCTTAAGGTTCGAAGTGTGTTTAATCGTGATGCTTTGCAAACAGTGAGTGTGCAACTTTTTGCTGGTGTTGATGCTGAGCAAGTTGCTGAAGAACTTTCAGCGCAAGGAATTCTTGTTTCGACGGTGTCTGGGTCTAATATTGAG
>JAGRAK010000031.1 GCA_020434645.1 Bdellovibrionales bacterium
ATCATTTGTAAATTCAGATCAACTGAGCTTACAAGAAAGCTGACAATTTCAGCGAAAAATTCATCTCTGACAGCAGGTTGCGCTCGATCATTATCAGATTTCTTTTCAAGATATTTTTTAAAAAAACCGTAGTAACTGTCGCTTGAAACAAAATCAATATTGTGAATTTCGCCTTTAATATAATCGGTTGTGTTTTTCACAACAGATTCATCAAAATCGAGAAGAGCTATGGTCTTTTTTTCTTTTTGTTCGTCGGTAAAAAAGATGTTGTCTTCGTTGTATTTAAAATCATTAGGGTCTTGATTTAAAAGGTTTTTATAGGCGCTATCTCGTGCTAAAAATGCGCGAACTTCTTTGTTCAGGTTTTTGTTAAAACCGAAGTAATTGAAATAGACGAGATGCTGTCCTTTCTTTTCAGGATGCGCGATTGAGTGTTGCGCTTTGCCGTTAACATCGAGCCAGGTTTTTTGCCCAGGCAATTTAAAATAGATGTGGCCGACAGTCCCTGGGGCTATGGGTACTGGGTTTGAAATAGCAAAACCGAGATCATTAATTCTATCGATGTCTACTTTTTTTGCAAATTCAATATCATCATTTGCGGGTTGAACAAATAAAAAGCTGGGTGATTTTTTTTGAGGCAGATTTAGTACAATCTCAGTTTTTTGCAAAAAAACAAGTCGATCAAATGGTAAACATAAGAGGTCATCTATAAAGGGATGGCTATACTCTGATTTTTCAGCGGGGTCATCTTCATAGCGTATGGCAACAAATTTTGTTCGATTTTCTGCAGGCCAGAGTTCAACTTTTGTCAGCAGGGTTGATACTTTGGTGACCCATTTTTTAATATCGCCATCATGTATGGCTGTGTTTTTAAAATAAATTAAATCAACAGGGGTTTTAGCTACGGCTTCTTCTTTTTTTTCTTCAACACCACCGTCTTTACCTAAAAACTTGGCAACTTCTGCGGTCTTGTCTTTAAAGCTCAGGGTGTAGGTGGCTCCAGCAGACTTGCCCGTGATATGACAAACCCAGATTTCTTTTTTTTCATTTTCTATGGCTAAGGTTTCACTGACTTCTTTGTCACTTGTAGAGAGTGCAAGTAGATATTTTTTAAATTTATCTTGAAAGGGGCTGGCGACAAAACTATCAATCGTGGTGTTCTTTGCTACTATTTCAGTGACGATTTTAGAAAAAATCTTTGCGGTTGAGACTTTTAAAATCTGTAGTTTATCTAAACTAACTTCGACGTCGGCGGCGACATCATCAAATGGTACAGAATTGGCAAATGTGGCGGTGTTAAGAAATTTAATTTCATCTTCGCTCATGCCGGCGACTGGCTTTTTTTCAACGACAATCTCTTCAGTCTTTTGAATAAGACTTGAAAAGTACTCACGTTCAAAATCTACTGAAGATGAAAATTCATGAATGTCGTCGATACTGAGCTCTTTTAAGTACCGCCGAATTTCAGCTCGAACTTTAACATCTTCATCAATCACGATGACGCTTGCGATGTAAAAAACCTCGTGTTTATACTGGTTTACGCTTGCTTACATTGTATCTTAAATTTAGGGGTAAAGTCTTTGCCCGCGCCAAAGGTTCTCGACCTTATGGTAGGTGAAGCGATCATGAAAGCGGCCATCGCGACCGATCCAAAACTCGACATAGGTCGGAGTGAGGAGGTAGCCTCCCCAATTCTCAGGTAGTGGTACGGGCTTATTTGAGAACATCAGTTCTGCAGCTTGAAGCTCGCGATCGAGCTGTTCTCGGCTCTCAACTGGCTCAGATTGCTTAGAGACCCACTGACTGAGCTGGCTTTCCCGTGGGCGAGTGACCCAATACTTTTCAGAATCGTCTCGACTAACTTTGTTTAGGGTGCCCTTCCACTTCACTTGTTTGAAAAGTGGCTCCCAATAAAAGTTCATTGTGACACATGAATTTTTAGCAATTTCTTTACCTTTTTCACTGTCATAATTGGTGTAAAAGACTAAACCTTTGGGCAGGAGGTCTTTTAATAGGAGAACGCGTGAGTTGGGTGTTCCATCAAGAGCTATGGTCGAAAGGGTAAAAGCATTTGGCAAAGTGAGAGGTGTTTTTTTTGCTTCTTCCATCCATTCCGAAAAAACTTCGATGGGTGTTTTATTTTTTAGAAAAGCTTGCGAATCTGTCATTTGGGTTTTAGGTGTAGGGGATCAGCCCATCCATGTCCAGTCTTTTTGTGCAGCCCACTTAGTTGTGATTTTTTTCATATTGGACCAGAGATTTAAGCTATGAACTCCGGTGATGTCACCTTGGCCAAATTTTGATTCGTGTGTGCCGCCAAAAGAAAATGGTTCACGAGGTACGGGCACACCAATATTAACGCCCACCATGCCAGCTTTACCATAGCTTGCGACTTTTTCAGCGGCGCCGCCATTTTGAGTAAATATTGAGACGGCATTGCCGTAAATATTTGAATTTTGAATTTCGAGTGCTTCACTTAAAGATTTGCAGCGAATGATCGCAAGTACTGGGCCAAAAAGTTCGTCTATTGCCGCTTGTGTGCCCGGCTTTACGTGATCTAATATTGTGGGGCTTAGCCAATTGCCGCTCTCAAAAGGGGGAGGGGGGCTCGGCTTGCGACCATCGAGTAGAATTTGTGCTCCGTCTTTTTCAGATTGAGAAATGGCTGATTGTAATTTACTCAGAGACTCTTGAGATATAATGGCGCCCAAGTTGCGGCCTAGGGCTGTTTGGCTTGCTTGCTTTGTGATCGCCGCAATCAATTGGTTTACCATTTTTTCTTCTTCTGCGTTGCCCGCAATGGCGCACAGAACACTTGCGGCCATGCAGCGTTGACCGGCGCAACCGGTGAAAGAATCTGATATCCCACGGGCGGTGAGTTCGAGGTCGGCGTCAGGCATAAGTAAAATATGATTTTTTGCGCCACCGAGTGCGAGAACGCGCTTTAAATTTTGTGAGCCCCGGCGATAAATTTCTTTTGCCACTTGTGTTGAGCCCACAAACCCAATAGCTTCAATCTCAGGATGATCTAAAATGAGTTCAACAGTTGATTTTCCGCCTTGAGCTACGCTGAAGACTCCTTTCGGAAGGCCAGCTTCAGTGAGCAGCTTGGCCAGTAAAATAGATGTGAGGGGAGTTTTGTCAGAAGGCTTCCAGATAAAACTATTACCTAGCGTAATAGCGATCGGAATCATCCAGAGCGGCACCATGGCCGGAAAATTAAAAGGTGTAATGGCGGCGACAACTCCGAGGGGTTCTCTGCGGTATTCACAAAATACGCCGCGTGAGACTTCTGTTTTGCCGCCGACATCTAGATTTTGTATAGAGAGTGCGAACTCAATAACCTCAATGCCTTTATTAATTTCAGCTTGTGCTTCGGCCAGAGTCTTGCCGCACTCAATTGAAATTTGATTTGATATTTTATGCATGTCACGAAGCAAGAGTTCGCGAAAACGAAACATCACAAGCGAGCGCTCTTTTATAGGCGTTGCGCCCCAAGTTTTTTGCGCCTTTTTTGCAGAGCCGATAATTTTTTGTAAATCTTGAGCCGTCGACTCATGAGATTGGCCAATAACTGAGTTTGTATAGGGGCTTTTAATTTGAAATTCTTTACCTGAAGGTTTTAGCCATTCGCCATTGCAGTAATTGAGACAAGGAGTTGATGTTTTGGGTACTTCTAGATTTGAATTGTAATTTGTATCACTCATGCAGCTATTAAAGCCAATTCTGTCTGCTTCGTCGAGAAGTTTAAATTTATTTATAGGCAAATTGTACAAAATGAGGGCGGCAAGTTCGCCTCCTCTAGTATTTTTAGCCCAATCTAAGTAAAAGACTCTGATAAATCGCATATGATAATCAGAGGGGGCTCTCTTGTTAATAAATAGCGAAATCCTAGCGACTGGGGCGGCTTTCCCTGAAAAAACTGTCTACAGCTATGAACTAGATGAAAAATATGGGCATCCAGTCGGAACTTTTGAAAGTAAATCTGGTGTTCAATCTCGATACTATATTTCAGGAGAAGAGACCGCGGCTAAGTTAGGGGCTAAGAGTGCGGTTCAGGCATTTAAAAAAGCAGGGCTTAAAATTGGCGATGTCGATCTTATTCTGGGCGCTTCGGGTACGGCTGAACAGGCGATTCCCTGTACATCAGCCCTCATACAAAAAGAATTGGGGCTCGATAAGTCGGGTATACCTTGTTTTGATGTTAATGCGACATGTTTGAGTTTTTTAACAGCCTACAATACGGCGTGTGCTCTTATTCATGCTGGTCAAGTTTCGCGCGTACTCATTGTAAGTTCTGAAATTGCTTCTGTTGGGATTAATTATGAAAATGTTGAGGCGGCCAGTCTTTTTGGTGATGGTGCTGTTTCTGTAATAGTTCAAAAAAATGAAGTCTCTGATGAACGAGGCCTCTTAGGATTTCATATGGAGACGTACAGTGAATTTTCTGACTGTTGTGAAATTCAGGGGGGCGGAACAAAGCTTCACCCGCGCCTGCTGGGTTGGGATTTGCCAAAGGATGATCCGAGATTTTTATTTAAAATGGATGGGCCTAAAGTTTTTAAAATTGCCGCCAAGAGTATGTCTAATTTTATTGATGTGCTCAGTAGCAAGGCGGGCTTTGGGTTAGATGATATAAAGTTATTTATTCCGCATCAGGCGAGCAGTTCGGCGCTAACACTTATGCAAAGACGTATAGGGCTAGATGATGATAAGTTTTTTAAATATAACAAGAATTACGGCAATATGATTGCCGCATCATTACCACTCGGCTTGCATTTGGCTCTCGAGCAAAAACTTATTGGTCGGGGTGATAAAATTATGATGGTCGGCACATCTGCGGGCATTTCAATTGGTGGCGCAATCATACAGCTTTGAAAAGGTGTGAAGTTAATGTTCAGTAGTGCAATGCAAGAGCTTAAACTATTATTTCACATTTGTTTCGCTCAAAATCATGGGGTATTGCACCGTGATCGAATGGAGAACTATTTTAAGCCTCAGGCCGAGCGGTATGATAGTTTTCGTGATCGCTTGCTTCATGGGCGCCGAGAGTTATTCTCAGAAATTGAAGTGAATGCGGGAGATGTTTGGATTGATATCGGGGGCGGTACCGGTCGCAGCTTAGAATTTATTGATGAAAAAATAAATAAACTAAGCAAAGTGTATATCGTTGATATTTCTCCGAGTTTACTGGCTATTGCCAAGGAGCGAATTAAAAAAAATAATTGGAAGAATGTTTATTGCATAGAAGCTGATGCGGCGAGTTTTTGTTTGTCAGATGTTGAGCGAGCCGATGTCGTCACGTTTACTTATTCACTCTCTATGATCCCCAATTGGTTTGAAGCTCTGGATAGTGCATATAAACTGCTAAAACCAAATGCACAACTTGCGGTCATTGATTTTTATATAGCGAAGAAGCACCCGAATAAAAATAATTACCCAAGGCAGAGTTTTTTGGCTCGGCTATTTTGGCAAATATTTTTTGTTGGCGATGATGTGTTTCCGAATGGCGATCATTTGGCCTATTTATCAAAACTATGTAGTGAATCATCGTTTAAGGCAGGGAAAGGTAAAATCCCTTACTTGCCGTTATGGGCACCGTATTATCAATTTATTGGCCGTCGTAAAAATAAGGGCATTGAGTGAGTCAATTTTTCAATAAAATAAATTATTCGTCCTCAAATGAAGATGGCGCAATTGAGCGTGAAGCGCTCGCGGCAAAGCTCACGGGCGGCCAAGTTCTTTGTATAACGGGCAGTGGTTCAAGGCCACTTGAGCTGGCAATTGCTCGACCTCAAAAAATTGTTTCTGTTGATTTTAATCCGACACAAAATCATCTACTTGCACTGAAAATTGCGGCCTATCAAATGCTTGAATATGAAGACATGCTCGGATTTTTCGGCCTGACAAAAAGTGATCAACGCTTGCGTACATTTCAGTATTTGTCGTCGAAATTGAGTCGAGAGAGCCAAGCGTTTTGGGAGTCGCGCCCGAGTTTAATTCAAAATGGGATTCTCCACGCTGGCAGTTGGGAGCACTATCTTGCAGCGATAGCGCGTGCGGCAACATTTTTTCGTGGTGATCTTATAAATGAGTTGCTGAGCTTTGACGATCTGAAGTCGCAAGCTCAATTTTGGGACTCCAAGTGGGACACTTCAGCGTGGAAAGCTTTTATCCGCATCATAGGTTATCGCCCTTTATGGGAGTATGTGATTCGAGAACCCGGCATACATTTAGTGCCTAAAGATGCGAAGATATGGCAAATTTTAAAAGACCGTTTTGATATGGCCGCACACAATATTTTATTTAAGAAATCTCCGTTTGCGTGGCTGATACTAAAGGGTCGATATAACGTAAGTGTTGCATTGCCCTGTCATTTGCAAGAAAAACATTTTGCGACACTTAAAAATGAGGTTCAAAATATCGAAATTCAAACTGTTGATCTCGCTGAGCATTTGAAAACAACAAGTGATCGCTATGATGCCTTTAGTTTATCTGATTTCGGTAGCTACGCCCATCAGGCCATGTACCGGTCGATATGGTTTGGAGTCAATCGCTGCGCTCGCGACGGCGCACGGGTATGCGAGCGAGAATTTTTAGTGCCACGTTTGCCAGAGCAACTTGCCGGTAACAGATTAAAGCGAGAACCTGAATTAGAGACTCGCCTCGCTAAACTTGATCATTCAATGATTTATAAATTTATTGTGGGCGCAATCGAAGGTGAAAAAAAGTGAAGAAGGTATTGGTCACTGGGGCTACAGGGTTTTTAGGGAGCCATTTAGCTCATAAACTAAAATCGTTAGGTCATAAAGTGATGGCGACCGGACGTGATATAAAAAAGGCTCAAACACTTAAAGAGTCTGATATTGAATTTCTACCTCTTGATTTAAGTGATGCTAATGATGTTTTAGAGTTGCCGCTAGATGTCGGCTGGGTGTTTCATTGTGCGGCGCTGTCATCACCATGGGGTCGGTACAAAGATTTTTATTCGGCAAATGTGCAGGCTACAAAAAACTTATGTGCTCATTATGAAGCAAGTGATCTTGGTAAATTTGTGTATGTCTCATCGCCTAGCATTTATACGGATTTTATTTCGCAACTCAATGTGAGCGAGGCCTCTAGTCTGCCGAAAAACAATCTCAATTATTATATCGAAACAAAAAAAATAGCTGAAAATATTGTGGATGATTTTTATCTAAAAGGTCTTCCTGCCATAACTATTCGACCTCAAGGCATAATCGGAGCTGGAGATGTGAGTATATTCCCGCGCATCTTGCGTTCAGCACGTAAAGGAGTATTACCCAAAATAGGCAGTGGGTGTACGCATTTAGATTTGACGTACGTCGACAATGTCGTGGAAGCCCTCATTTGTGCGGCCAGTAGTGACCCACGTTTTAATGGTCAAAAATACAATATTACAAATGATGAGCCAGTTGAATTGTATTCAACAATAGATGGTTTATTGGCTCAACTGGGTATAGCGTTTAAGTGGAGGAGCCTTTCTGTGGCAAGGGCGCTCGCAATAGCAAGTGCACTTGAGAGCGTGTATGGCTGGCTCCCAAAAAATTTTGAGCCGCCACTGACTCGCTATTCAGTTTGCACATTTGCCTTTGATCGAACGCTGGATATTTCGCGTGCCAAGAGTGATCTGGGGTATGCTCCTAAGATTTCTATTGAACAGGGACTTTGCCATGTTCTTGATCACTACAAGGGGATTCTGCGTGGTTAATATTTCATTTCTTAAATCGGGGCACTGTTTTCACCCAGAATTTGTTAGCAAGAAGGGCGGTTCATTTCAATCGGTAATGTTTCCGGCAACTGTGGCATTAATTGAACATCCGAGATATGGCGTACTGCTTTTTGACACGGGGTACTCTGAACATTTTTTTACGGCGACTAAGAAGTTCCCTGAAAAGCTTTATCGTATGGTCACCCCGGTTGAATTAAATCAGACAGAAATACTTCGTAACCAACTAAAAGAGCGTGGCATTGGAGTAAAAGATGTTAAAAATATATTTTTATCTCATTTTCATGGTGATCATATTGGGGGGGTGAAGGATTATCCTGATGCTCAGTTTATTTACGATCACGCTTCGTACGATTCGTTGAAAAATCTGTCTAACTTCTCAGCTCTTCGTCGTGCATTTTTACCTCAACTCCTTCCATCGAATTTTATTGAGAGAAGTCTCCCCGTTCATAGTGCTCAAATGAGTGCGTGTGCTGAAGTCGAGGGTTTTTTGACAGGCTATGATATGTTTGGTGATCAATCGGTTGTGGCTGTTTATTTGCCAGGACACGAAATTGGTCATATGGGGCTAATTGTTCGTGCAAACGATCAGAAGACATATTTGTTAGCAGCAGATGCGGCCTATCACCGAGACGCTTATCTCAAAGGGTGTTTGCCGCACCCACTGGCTAGAATAATTATTCAAGATTATGATGCCTACAAAACTACAAATGATAAATTGAGTCACCTGAGTGTCGCGCGTCCTGAAATCACAATCATACCATGTCACTGTATGGATACTTTTACCGATATTCGCTCTGAAGTTGTGAAGTAGCCTATGTCGAAGTTTGTGCAAAAGTTAGTCACTGTTTTTCATTTTATAAAATATCGTTATTTTATGAATTTCAAAAGTCGAGAGTGTCTACTCAAGTGGCAGGAGAAAAAAATATTCTCGCTACTTAAGATTGTGACAAAGAGATCTCCTTTTTATTCGAGCCTTGTTGATGTATCTTACTTAAAATATCCAATAGTAGACAAAGCCGTGATGATGACCAACTTTAATGAGCTCAACACACGAGAGCTTAGGCGAGATGAAGCACTTCAGCTGGCTTTAAAGAGTGAACGCGATCGTGACTTTTCACCTATGATAAATGGAGTCACTATAGGGCTTTCTTCTGGCACGTCTGGGCATCGTGGTTTATTTTTAGCAAGTGCATATGAGCGGGCAAAATATGCCGGAATCATTTTAGCTAAAGCACTGCCTCGAGGTCGTGTTTTTAAAAAAAATAAAATTGCACTTTTTTTGAGAGCCAATAGTAATTTATATGAAGCGGTGGGTTCGCGTTTAATTGATTTTCGTTTTTTTGATATTTGCAAAGATATTGACTCTCATATTTCGATCCTTAATAAAATGCAGCCTGATCTGCTGATCGCTCAGGCTTCTGTTTTGAGATATCTTGCAGCAAAGCAAAAATCAGGCGAGTTAAAGATTAATCCAATTCGCATATTTTCTGCTGCTGAAGTATTAGAGGATTTTGATCGAGATTTTATTAAAGCCGCATTCAAACAGAATATTCATCAGATTTACCAATGCACAGAGGGTTTTGTTGCCATTTCTTGTGAGTTTGGAGAACTTCACTTGAATGAGGATTTAATGTTGATCGAAAAAGAAGTTATCGGTGAGGCTGATCATAAATTTCAGCCTATTTTAACTGATTTTAATCGCATCACGCAGCCCATAATTCGGTATCGCCTGAATGATATTTTAACTGAAGAAACCAAAGCTTGCCGTTGTGGTTCTGTTTATAGAAGACTCTCAAGTATTGAGGGACGCCATGATGACGTTGTCTATTTCATGAGTAAATTAGATGGGCAATATATTCATATATGGTCAGACCTAATTCGAGCGCGCATACTATATTCAGGTGATGAGATTCTGGAGTATAGGGTGCATCAAAATAAGGACGCTAGTCTTCATATTATGGTCAAGACAAACTCAAATTATGAGACTGTCTGCCAAAAAATTAGAACAGAGATGGAGGCGCTAGCTCGAGATAAAAAATGTTTACTGCCGACCATCAGCTTTTCGGAGTTTACTTTAAATGCTGATTTCACTATGAAGCAGAGGCGAATACGTTCAGATTTTCAGGCTCTAGATAATGTGCGAAATTAAAATTCATTTTCAAATATTTTAAGTAGAATTCTAGGGAAAGTTGAGTGCTCTTGTTTTTCAGTTACAAGTCTTGAGCCCTTCGTGTACTGCTCAAAAATTTCACTCATATGAGCAACAAAGTCAGGACTGTATATCAGGAGCCCACTTTCGATATCATGGACAAAGCTTCTGCGGCTGACATTTACAGAGCCGATGAATGCAAAGTCATTATCAATAAGCATAAACTTAGAGTGTAAAATAGATTCAGCCGTCCATTCATAGATTTTCACTTTGTCTTGAAGTTGATTGATGCTCTCTTTGTTCATTTGCGTATAGAGCCAGTCAAGAGTGTCGCCTTTTAAGTCAATGCGGGTTTGAATGGTGACATCAACCCCTCGTGCAGCCGCACGTTCAATAGCACTTGATATAGCGTCTGTAGGTCTAAGGTAGGGGCTTGAAATTTTAACCGTATGCTCGGCCTTGTCGATCATTTCTACAAAGAGTTTTTCAAGCTGCATGTTATCATTAAATGGTACAGACATTATATGCCGTATCAGAGGACTAGATGTATCAAGTGAGTGTGGGTCGATTGATAATCTGCCATTACTAGAGTCAATAAAGTCTATGTTTTGAGATTTAGTTTCTCTGTTCCAAAAAGTGAGTAAGTGGGAGTACATGGTTTGAGCTGCTTTGGGTGATGTGATTTTAATTTCAAAGTCACTCCAGTGGACAAAATTCTCTTCTTTATCTTTACCGTACTGTACAAGTTCAGGGAAGTCAGAGTGATCAGGTACTGTGAGAAATAAAAATCCGTCGTGAATATTTCGCCCGCCAGTGACTATCACATTGTTTTCGGGTTTTTCAGAAGACAATGTCACAAACACTTTGACATGCATATTACGATGAAATTCGTTGAGTTTATCAGTTGTGCGAGAGAGCCCCTCATTTACGGCATAGTATTTATATTCTTGTAGTCTGATATTGCCGTTCTCACGTGCTAGATTTTGCAGAAGGACGTGGTCTTTATCAGTTTGCATGTAGTCAGTGGTGAGTATTTGCACAAGTGTGCCGCGATCAGCATGATATTTCAGCAGCCTGACCATAACATTACCATAAAAATCGCTGCGAAAAACGAGTGATGATACAAAAATAGCATCAAATTTTGGAGCACGCGAAAAATCAAGTTTAGCATATGGGTTGGCGCTTGTGATGAACTCATCAGATACGGGGCTGCCAAGTAGAGTCTCTACTTTAGCGCGAAAACCAGATTCAGGGGCGTCTAAGGTTTCAATTTTTTCAGCATTTTGTGCGCAGGTCATATTTTGAAACTGATTGGTGAAAAACATATTCTGCCCGGGGAGTGGGTTCGAATCACTTTTATAGTCACAAGTCTCTTTGTGCTGGTTCAGTTTTTTTAATAGCGGGAAAGCCGTCACTTCATTTATTAAATTTACGCCGCCTGCGATTTTTTCGTCTTTTGGGTTCCAAAATACGAGTGAGCATTTTGAAATATTGGGAGTGAATTTTAAAACAGCTGGGCGTATGCTCACATTTTCTCTATTTGAAAGTTCAAAGGCAATTCTCTTAGCGGTCACTGTTTTATTTAAGGTGTCTTCAATTTTAAGGGTAACGGGTGCATCGCATGATATTTCAGCCGCGGCAGTAAAGCCCAGAGTACTGGCCAGTTTTAAATTGTATTTAGAGTTTGAAGTGTTTGAGATTAAGAAAAACTTTGACGGCTGCTT
>JAGRAK010000320.1 GCA_020434645.1 Bdellovibrionales bacterium
TCTTGGTTTTCTTAGTTTCTTTTTTCGTTAATGCAAATGTTGGCACGCCTATTTTAGTCTTTGGTAGAACTGATGTGCCCGCTCGTCCCGGACTAGAAACCTGAACGGGTGACTTATTTGAAACTGTGGCACGCGTCTGCTTGATAATTTCAGCGAGTTGCGTTTGACCTTGATTTTGTACTTCTATTTGTGGCGCTACAACTTGTGCAGATGCGGCGATGAGAGCAGGATCTGGGGCTAATTGCGAGTTCGGTAGCTGCGCCTCTTCTTTAGGAGCTTCTACGCTCTCAGTAGGTGTTTGCGCCATAACGGCCGGGGCTTTCTTCGGTTCACTTGATACCTCAGAATCGCCCAAGAATTGATTTCTCAAATCATGCCAAGTTTTAACTGCGACGACTTTAATTTCATGCCACACAGCTGTTATTCTGGTGTCGGCAATACTGTCGGCTCGTTCGACCACTCGCGCGTGCGCAGGATTTGCCATGCTCAGCGCCAATGCGATTATCAAAATTTTATTAGCCTTCTTCACGTTACACCTCTTTACTAAAACTCACCTTAAAAGAAATAAGTCAGACCCATTAGAAACATCGTGGTTGTCGTGGCTTCGCCGCTACGCTTAACGTCACCTGCATTAATAGAACCAACTGTTTTATACGCAAGTACATCTGACTTATAAAAACGATTATGCAAATTGGCACGAACTGCCCAATTTTTGCTGAAGAAAAAATACTGAGTTATATCTATGCCATAGGCAAATGAACTCTCTACCGGGTTTTTAACTTCACTCTGCTGCTCGTAACTCGCAATGCCTAAAAATGGCGTCACTTGCATATCAAAATAAATAATTTTTTTACCTAAGAAACTCATTTTGGCATAAAACGGTACCCAATTAAAACCAACACCATAAAAACCATCATCTCTATTGAAGTCAGGGCGTACTCCACCACCAACAAGCTTTGTAAAGCTCGTTGTAGCGTCACTATCAACTTCATTTGAAGTTTGGTACATCAACTCGAAACCAAATCTTTCGTCAAGATAGTAGTTGATGCTCAGTGCTGTTGTTAATCCATCATTAAAAGGATCATTCACCACAGGGCCAGTCATCAACGATGCCGCGACTCGTTTTGCTTTTGTGTATGTTCTGTTCTGCACAACAGTAAAGTCAGTGTCTTTGGGAGCCCAATATTTTTGCTCAAGCTCTTGAATATCTAATTTCTCAGATTCTTTTTTTGAAGCTGGCGCCGCAGACGACGCATCTGCTTTTGCCGATGAAGGCGCGGCTACCTTTGCCGAAGCCGGCTGACTTCGCTTGTAGGCCTTACTCTGAGCTTGCGCACTCAGTGATACAAACATTAAAAATGATACCAACGCTGCTAAATATGTATTCTGAAGACGCATGCATCCCCCCTCTTAGTTAGTCGACTTAAACATAAATGGATACGTGACGAGCACGTGTGTTCCGCCCTTTGGCTTCGGAAACTTCCACCTTGCTAAGCGCCGCAGAATACATCCCTCAACCATCGCGCTATTTAAAGTAGTGGCACCAATACGGTGCTCATTAACATTACCACTTGCATCTATAGTAAACTTCACCTGAACTTTACCGTAGATATCTGGATCAGCACTCAACTGTCGCTCATAGCAGTAGCGAATTTCACCAAGATAATTGGCTATAACACGAGCGATCACTTCTTTATCTAAACCACCATCAATTTCGGTCTCCTCATCAAGAATACCAACGGTGCCGCTGCCAGCTCCACCAGTAGCAAGGCCTCCTATGCCAGCAAGGCTTCGTCCGTTGCCCCCGCCCTTACCGAGTGTACCGACGCCTCCTACCTTGTAAGTCTCCCCGCCATTACCTGCTTTACCGGTCGCGACTCCACTTAGGCTGCCAATTGCGGCAACAGTTGTGACTCCACCCGTATTGGCATTGTCCGCTGACTTACCAAAAGCCACGATTGAAGGACCTTTACTATTTGCTCGTTTAGATATTTTGCCTAGTAAAGCATTAAGACCCTGAAGCTTTAGGTTGCTGACAACCTTAGGCGCTGCGCCCTTACTTCGTACGGGCGTAGTCAAAGTATTTTTTTGCTTCTCTGCCTTAGGAGCGTCAGCCATTATTGATTTTCTCATCTCTTTAGCCTGCGCTCTTTTTTTCTTCATTAAATTGGCATCGAATATCATTTTTGTATATTTATTATCGGGCTTAATGTCAGACAACTCTTGATCTGGCTTCTCTGGTATAGCCAATATAAGCGTGCCAATAACAAGAACCAAAATAAGCGCCGCACCTAGTGGTGCGCGCATCTCGGGGCTCTTCATACCAG
>JAGRAK010000321.1 GCA_020434645.1 Bdellovibrionales bacterium
CGGCTCGGTAAACGTAGGTGTTCTCGGCGAAATTAAGGCCTCTAGTGAGAGAGTTGAATAAAGCGCCGGGATAAACATATCTTTATGCTCGTGAGTCCAAATATGAAGCAAATCAAAGTTTTTCAAGGCTTCGTTTTTTTCAATATGGGCTTGGTCATCAAGATTTAAAAAATCAAATTTA
The DNA here is from genome assembly GCA_020434645.1 of Bdellovibrionales bacterium. Taxonomy (GTDB): domain Bacteria; phylum Bdellovibrionota; class Bdellovibrionia; order Bdellovibrionales; family UBA1609; genus RBG-16-40-8. The sequence goes on from JAGRAK010000321.1 coordinate 182, forward strand.
ATGATCTGAAAAAATGTGATGAAAACAATAAACGCCACAAATATGGCCGCGAGCCTTACGTGCAAGGGCTTATAAATTTCTAGTTTGCCGTCATTGTCGTCGGTATGATTTCGTTTTTTAGCCACTAGAGAAAGCGTACTAAAAAAATTATGAATCGCCTAGCGTGATCGCAACCTTAATAGCTTTATTGCACAGATTTATTATCGAACGTCGCTTACCCCAGCTCATGCCAAGGTAAGCCCACTGACCAATTGAAATCTATTTACGAGCAAATCGAAATTTACTTAAGTTTAGCGGAGCTGGTCTGCTGCCAGATGCGCGTGCATGACACTGTTGGCAGGCATTGGTAATTTTAGATGCCCGCTCAAATACGTCAGGATTTTGATCTCGTGCCATCTGACTCACTTCACGAGCCTCATTCTCTGCAATTAGGCGAAGGTCTTCAGGTAAATGGTCAAAGCCCTTAACTTTAATGTCGGTTAAAATACGTACGATTTCATCAGCCGCCTCACGAGTCATTGCAAAGTTTGTGAGATCCGCATCATAAGCCGTGAGTAAGTAACCATACGCACTCAGCATCCCGTTCATGCTGCGGCAAAGGTACGGATTATGTTGCTCACCATTGCAATGCTTCGCTATTTCTTCCCAGTCGTACTTAAAAATATTATCCCAATCCACATTGCCCGCTGTGCCAGAGTTTTGGGCGTGGCAAGTGGCGCACTGAAAACGAATCACATTGGCGGTTTTCACCATGTTCAAATCACCCGTGAGTGCTTGGTTCGCCATATCGATACTCATTTGCTCAACTCGCGATAATCCTGTGATGTGCTCCGGAATCCCATAACCGTAATCCATTCGCGCCTTTGCGGCCGCGCTTGAAAGAGATAGACCCATTGCTGTGTAGAAATTAGGGTTGATCTGCATAAGTTCTCTTTGAGCATCAAGTACATTAATACTAGCGCGTAGATGTCGCATTTTCAGACAGACATTTTGGCGATTTGCACCCTCGCATACACCTTCAGCTTGTGCTGATGGCGCCGTCAATACTGTTAATGTAGCGACCGCAGCGAATGTTGTAAGCGCTCCCTTAATCATATTTTTCATTTTTCCCCCTGAAGAAATTCGTTAGTAATAGATGACTTATCAAATTGATTTTTATCCCACTACAATAAACCATGATAACACCCAAGCCTCCAGCAAAAGATGATCTACAACATAGTTTTCGCAATAAACTGGTGCCTTACGTTATAATAAAATTTCTTGGCAGACGGTGTCACGTGCAGACTCCCGTACTTACTTCACATAATTCCAGCGCTCAAGGTATTTTCTGAAGCGGGGGCTGACCCCGATCTCACTCATTTGGGATTCAGTCATAGGAAACCTATAGGGAGCTTGTTTATTTTGCCAAACTTCAACCGGCCATCGAGGGTTGGCAATACCCGAGGCACCAAGTGCAACAAAATCTGCACCTAAATCAAATGCTTTTTGAGCCTCAATATGCGTCCATATTTTACCCGATACAAATATAGCGACATCACTAGGTATGACCTTGCGAAAGTACTCTACGACGGTAGAATCACGCAAATCTTTACCAACATGCTGATCAGGCCTCTTCACTGCATCCCAAAGAGAAAGTGAAATATAATCTACGCCCAACTTTGAAAGCTCACCACAAACAACCGCCATGTCCTCAATAGTAATGCCGTGAATGAGCTTTGTATTCTCAGGCGAAATTCGAACTCCTAGAATTTTGTCCGCACCGATTTGTTTTCGAATATCTCGCGCAGTCTCAAGCAAAAATCGTGAACGATTTTCTAAAGACCCACCCCACTGATCTGTTCTCGTATTTGTCTGTGAGCTTAGAAACTGCGTAAATAAATACCCGTTAGCCCCATGCAATTCAATACCAGGTAAACCTTGATCAACCACCATCTTTGCCGACTTTACAAACTGACTTTTAATATTTTCAATCTCATCTGATTTCAGCGCTCTTGGTTTTTCAAAATTGGGTGCCTCGATAATAAATTCACTAGCCGATACGGGCTGCACACCAGTCAATAGACTCGGACAGCGAAACCCTCCATGAAAAATTTGAGGCAGGATCAAACAATCATTTTCTCTACCGAGTTTTGCTAATT
>JAGRAK010000322.1 GCA_020434645.1 Bdellovibrionales bacterium
GGTGCAAACGCAGAGTTCAAGGCTAAATTTAGATTTGACCGTCGCAAGGCCAATTCGATCGACCAAATTGATTTTTTTGAACAAGACTCGCGATGATCGTAAATCGTCGATGCGCCCCGTACAAACTTATGGATTCGGCATCATCCAATCTCACCCAATCTAAGCCTATAACCCTTCCACAAAAAGAAGAAAGAGCGTTCTAGTTGTCGAACTTCTAGGTAAGTCAGAAACCTTTTCAAAACACCAATGCAATCACTCTTTAAGTCTAAGGATATGATAAAATATGATGAATTTTAAACATTAATTATTAGGAGGTAAAAAGGATGAAAAGTCTAATATTGATTTTAACACTTTTGGCTTCATTGTCAACTTTTGCTGGAACTTGTGAGATTTATGAAGTTGTGCTGCACAATGCAGATTATCAAGTTTCAGATAATGAAAAAAATGAAACTATTGGTTACAGCGCAACAATGTATGAAGTTAACATTAAAGGTTGTGTTGATTACGTAGCCTCGAAGGCGTTCGTTCCTCTTAGTTACACTAGTAATCCTAAAAGTGTAACTATGAAATACCGCTATAACCATTATATATCTGCATACTCTGAGCCAGGATCTGCAAATGATAAATGGCACTATGGAGTGGTTTCTATACCAAACGTACCTCTAGATTGATAAGTAATCATTGCTTATAAAGGCTGGTAATTTCTGGCTGGTCTTTTTCCAAGTAACATCAAAAAATAATGTGGCTAAACACTATGAGGTATTGGCCATTCTTTCAAAGGCACAGTAGGTAAATCTGGTAATCTTATTTGCAGAGCGTCTACATTTTTAATGGTTCAGCAAGTAAACCACAGTGTTAATAACTCTTAATCAGCACAGCACCTTTTAGCGCTTGAACAAAAAAAGGCTTACTCAAATCCGACTCTGATATAATTTTAAGATCTATTTTTTGCTCGCCAATGGCCGCGTGAGCCTTGAACTTGGATAAAATTTTATAGTCTTGAAATGAAATTTTTGAGGCTTCAACTTTATCTCGACAAACAAGAGCTAAATCAATGTCGCCACCTTTTTTGCTGTCGTCTGCGCGGCTACCGAAAAGATAGAGTTTTGCCGAAGCCCCAGCCATAAACTCCCCAACTACATTTACAATGGCTTCAATTTCGGCAGAACTAAGTCTCATGAGATATGTCGCTTAAGATCCAAGACAAATGGCGTATGTTCAATGACCTGCGTAAATATTTGCGCAAGATCGCGAGTTGCATACTCATGTGCTATTTTGTTACGAAGTTCACGAATTTGCATCCATGTGGATGCCGATGAAATTACACCTTTTTTTTCAGCGTAATTCACCCAGTCTTTTAATGCGCCTGAATAAGCTGGGTCATCATTTAAAGCTACAGTTCGCAGGTATTTAGAAATAAATATATCCGTTACTCGTGAAAACCTTGAAACCAGAGCTTCATAAGTCTCAAGATCCTCTGGGTTTTTTGAGTGAATAGGAATTTTTTTATCGTGAATCTTTTTAAAACTATACTCAAGATATTCAAGTGACTGAATAAGTTCAATTTTTAATTCTTGCAATACTTCACTATGATTCTTCATAAAATTAAAAAAATTCCCAGACTTATTTAAAAATCTTACTTAGCGTCAGCTTTCGTCTTCGGCTTAGTCTTACCTTCAGTATCAGAAGTAGGAGTTTTTGCAGCAACACCACTCGTTGCAGCGGCAGCTTTGGCTTCAGCCTTTGCTTCGGCTTCAACTTTTTTAGTGTACTCTTTCACCTTAATTGGGTCTGGAGCATAGAGTACAAATACTTGGCGGCCCTCACGCTTAGGTGGAGTTTCAACAACTGAAAGATCACTTAATGCTTCTGTTACTTTATGAAGAACTGCCATGCCTGTTTCTTGGTGAGCGGCTTCTCGCCCTGAAAATCTAAGATTAACTTTTACTTTGTCGCCATCAAGCAAAAATCGACGCGCATGACGAACCTTTGTGTCGAGATCGTGCTGATCTGTACGCGGGCGCAATTGAACTTCTTTGGTATCAACAATGACCTGATTTTTACGGGCAGCCACCGCTTTTTTCTTGTTTTCGTATTTCCATTTGCCGTAATCCATGATTTTACATGTAGGAGGGCTGGCTGTTGGGCCTATCTCAATAAGATCTAAACCGCGCTGTTCGGCGAGTGTGATAGCCTGGGGTACAGAATAAACTCCCAGCATTTTACCATTTTCATCTATAACTCGAACTTCTTGGGCGTAAATTTCACGATTCACTCTGAGCCCGCCATCACGTTTTTGAGCACGGCC
>JAGRAK010000323.1 GCA_020434645.1 Bdellovibrionales bacterium
ATCTAGTAATGAAGCGAAAAAGATTCTTGAAAGTGGCTTAAGTGAACTAAAAGAAAATTTAGCCGCTCATAAGCTTCATTTAGACACAATTCGAATTGATAGCAATAAAGATATATCTCAGCATATGGATCAACAGCAAAAAGACATGGATCACGGATTTCAACAAAAATTCCTGAATGACTTTCATGATCGAAATAGTAATTTTAGAAGAGAAATGTATGAGTTTGGTGCGCCGAGTGTGCCGAGAAGTCAGGTTCGCGACTCCGGAGATGCGGCACAGTATGATCCATCACGAAAGCGGCGGCCTGATGAGTCACGCCGACTGGATTTGGTGGCGTAGCATGAGTAATAATGAGGCGCAGTCGTGATTAATATTAAATCGGGTACTCAAACGTGGACAAACTCACCACAGCAAAGCTCTTTAAAGAGTGATGGTGCACAAAATTTGAGTGCAACTGAGCGTAATGAACTGATAGGAGATCAAGATCTTGGCGCTCATTTAAATAAAATTGCTGACCCGAACTGGGTTGACCCATCTAAAATGCGCAAGGTTGGCAATAACGAATTAGATAAAGACGCATTTCTAAAATTATTTTTAGCTCAATTAAAAAATCAAGATCCAACGAACCCAATGCAAAACCATGAACTCGCGGCTCAGCTTGCGCAGTTCACCTCTCTTGAAAAGTTAAATAATATCGATACAGGTATTAGTCAGATGGCTAAGCAATCTGATCCGAACAAGGGTTTTGAAACACTCAGTTTAATTGGTAAAGGAGTGAGCGGGGATTCTTCTAAAATACTGCGAACAGATAATAAAGCTCAGCATGAGATTGGTTTTAATTTAATTACTTCTGCTAATGAAGTCGAATTGTCAGTTCGTAACAACGCCGGACAAGAAGTGCGTAAGCTTGTCGCACACAATTTAAAACCAGGTGCAAATAAATTAAGTTGGGATGGAATGTTAGATGCGGGTAACGCCGCCCCTGAGGGTGAGTATAATGTTGTCATCACCGCAAAGAACTCAAGTGGGCAAAAAGTAGCGGCTGAAACTCGTTTTCAAGGTCGTGTGAGTGGAGTGAACTTTACAGCTGAGGGGCCGGTATTAATGGTCGGCCGCCAGTCGATAAAATTAAGCGATGTAAAAAGTATTTTTGATGCAAGTGAATTAGTTGATGAGGCAAAACTTGTCCAGTCACAAAGTATAGAAGGTAAGGATGCAAAAAATCTAGCCTCGAGTTCTGTTGGAATGGGTGGTAGCCTAGAGTCAGTAGGTATGAGTCAAGATTTAATTAACAGACTCGAAAAAGAGGCGACTGCAGTAGTTAACCAAGCTGAGAATGAAGAAAACTCAGCAATAGAAAAGAAGTAGGTTATGGCAGATATAATGGGATCAAAAATTTCAGGAGCTGGCGCGGCGAGTGCGGGCTTACTGAAAGAAGTCGGAGGAAAATCTCCGAACAGCAAAGACGGTGCAAAGGGAATTAGTTTTGCGGAGACCCTCACTGCACAAGTGGACAAGGCTGCTGCAAAAGAAACCACGCAGGTGCAATCCGTAAAACCAATGTTGAAGTTTTCGAATCACGCGCTTGAAAGAATGAACACTCGTGGTATTCATTTTAGCCCAGATCAAATAACAAAAATTGAACAGGGCATGCAAAAGGCAAATGATAAAGGCGCAAAAGAAACACTATTTATAACTGATGATTCAGCTTTAATAGTGAGTTTAAAAGACAATACAGTTGTGACAGTGATGGATAAAAACATGCTTCGAGAGAACGTGTTCACTAAAATTGATTCAACGGTATTTGTATAAGTTTAGTAAGTGTACGAAGTAAGTAAGTGTTAGTGGGTTTGACAGGAAGTTAAACGATAAGAGCTGGTCCTCGTAGAGGGGGCTCTTCAGACATAACCCGTCAGTTTTGACGGTTAGACATGGAGGTCTAATATGGGAGTGTTATCTTCACTCTATACCGGTGTATCCGGTCTTGCAGCGCAAGGTGAGGCGCTAGGCGTAATCGGTGACAACATCGCCAACGCCAACACGACAGGTTTCAAATCCTCTCGTGCCGAGTTCCAAGATATCGTGGCCAAAAGTTTAAAAGGGATTCTGGGTGGTAACCAAATCGGACGTGGTGTGAAGATTGGTGCCGTTAATCCGATCCTTGTGCAAGGTACGATAGATGCCACTGAGAAGGTCACAGATTTGGCCATCTCAGGTGACGGTTACTACGTGCTCCGCGGATCTGATGGAGAGTCTTATTCACGTGATGGTTCTTTCCACTTTGATCGTGAGGGATATCTGGTG
>JAGRAK010000324.1 GCA_020434645.1 Bdellovibrionales bacterium
GCAGCCGACAACTCTCGCGCTTGCCAAATAATGAATAGCGATTTCGGGCGATCAGGCTGTAGGCGGCGTCTCGTATAGGTCTAGGAACAATAATAAAGACGCGAGTCCAGCTCCATGGAGCACCCAGTTTTGCTAAAATTTTAAGCACAGCTGTTGATTTTGTGTAGATTTGACCACTTTCGAGTAAAACAATGCTGTCTAAATGTTCGTGATGAGTGCTGGATAGCCTTAATTTGGCGAATTCTCCTTGTAGAGAAGCGATTTTAAACACGGCGCGTGAATCGTGGCGGATAAGCCAATCGATAAAGTGATTGCAGAGATTGCATATGCCATCGAAGAAAACTATGGATTCTTGCATTTTCATAGCATTCAACATAACCTAGCGGCTCACAATCACTTTCTTCAATTTTGAGGAGGAATCTCAAATGAGTCGTCGTCTTACAGTATTAACCAGTATCCTAGTGGGTGCATTTCTTATGACCCTAACCGCGTGCGATAAGCCTGATTTAAAAAGCGAAAAAGGGCAGTACAGCTACGCCATTGGTGTTCAAATTGCAAAAAATTTGAAAGACCAAAAAATTGATCTTGATACCAAGGCATTTGCTGCCGCGGTTAAAGATGTGACAAGCGGAAAAGAACCTCAAATCACTGAAGAGAACCGTATTGCGGCTTTACGCAAAATGAGTGAAGGTCTACGTGAAAAAGACAATGCCGCTGCGACAGAAAATTTAAAAAAAGGCGAAGCCTACCTAGCTGAAAACAAAGCTAAAGAGGGTGTAAAAGTAACAGATTCTGGTCTTCAGTATGAAGTCATCAGCGAAGGCAAGGGCGCTAAGCCAAAAGCCAGTGACACAGTTGAAGTTCACTATCGTGGCACTCTCATAGATGGCAAAGAATTTGATAGCTCGTATGCTCGTAACCAGCCGGCACAATTTCCAGTTAAAGGGGTGATACCGGGTTGGACAGAAGCTCTTCAACTTATGAAGACAGGTTCTAAATACAAACTGACTATTCCTGCAAATTTAGCTTACGGTGAGCGCGGTAATCCATCTATACCAGGCAACTCTGTTCTTGTTTTTGAAGTTGAGCTTTTAAAAATCGTAAAATAATAATGTTTTCAAGTTATAGATTTGAAAACGGGTTATGTTTTAAGTGTTAAAACCACAGGGTAGTGGTCTGAAGAATAGAGCGCGCGCTCTTCCATATTTTTCGGAATGGGCGCGTTTTTTCCGCTAGGGTCTTTGTATCGATAGACGTAGGTCTCTGTGGGTACAATCTTGTCATGAAGTGCCGGAGACAAAAACATATAATCAATTTGCAGAAGCTCTTGTTTGCCAGAGTGTGTGATTTGCACCTGGGTGTATCTTTCATTTTGGGGTTTTTTGGCAAGTTCAAATGAGTCCACAAGATCAGATTCGTCATAGAGGATTTTAAATTCAGGCTCTGTGCCGTGAGGGCTTGCAATCCCATTAAAGTCTCCTGCAGCAATGATCGGAGCGTGCGCGCCGAGTTCAGCTTTCACCTCATTATAGATATTCACAAGGCATTTGAGTTCAGCCGCTCGTCTGAGTTTGCCTTCAAAATCAACTTTATCACTATCGAGTTTGGACTTTAAATGGGTGAGCAGCAGCGTGAGTCGAGGAGATGTGTCGCCGGGCTTAAATAGCCGTAGCTCTGAAACATCACGAGAGAAATAATGAGATTTGCCGCCAGCCGGGGTTTGATTTTCGTGTGGGTATAAAAAATCAATAGGGCGATCTTTATGGGTGATGTGTACAACTTTGACTTTTAAATCTGAACGAACTAGGTAGCCGACATCGATGCCTCGGCGGGAGTTCCCTTCTTTTAAATAAACCTTGTACTGAGAATTTAAAAAATATTTATTGAAATTTTCAATGGCTTCAATGCCGCCCACTTCATTGAGCATAAGAATGTCAGGATCTAGATCTTTTACGATCTCAGCGAGAGCTAAAGTTTTGCGCAGAGATTTGTTAGGAGTTGTAGAGGTGCCGACTTTTCTCCACTCCGATTCACTCATGGTATTCAGGTCTTGGTCTTTATAGAGATCCATGGCGAGAAAAAGATTCTCGACGTTGTATTGGACTAGGCGTAAAGTATTCTTTGATTCAGAGAACATATTTTAAAAGCATATATCAAGAGGGAGAATTTTGTCGTGGATTTGTTAAAATCTTTGAAGCTGGCAGCAAATAATCCATTTTTAGCGCCCACAAAAAAAATGACAGCAAAGAACGAGCGCCATCGCGTTATATTTTGGTCTGGCAAAGGTGAAAAGGAGCTTGT
>JAGRAK010000325.1 GCA_020434645.1 Bdellovibrionales bacterium
GGTTAGCGAGTAACCCACAGGGGCACGACTTAGTAACAACTCCTTATTTTGGATTTATCCCTTTTAAAGTATTAACCATTGCAACTCTTGTAGCTGGAACTTGCTTTATTATGTGGATTGGTGAGCAAATTACAGAAAGAGGCGTAGGCAATGGAGCTAGTTTAATTATTTTTGCGGGTATTGTTGCTGGTATACCAAGAGGTACTTTGAATTTAATCCAAGCTGTGAGCACTGGTGAATTGAGGGGGATTCTTGCTCTGGCAATTGTTCTTTTCATGATCGTTGTAGTCGCTGCTATTATTTTTGTAGAGGTTGGCCAAAGACGTATACCTATTCAGTATTCACAAAGAGGGCAGGGACGTATGGCTATGCAGCAGCAACAAAGTCACTTGCCATTAAAAGTTAATTTTGCAAACGTTATTCCTCCTATTTTTGCTTCTAGTTTACTAATGTTTCCAGCGACTATGGCTCAATTTATTGACCACCCTTGGGTTCAAAATTTACAACAACAGTTAACACCTACGGGTGCTATTTATAACGTGATCTTTGTAAGTTTAATCATCTTTTTCTGCTTTTTTTATACAGAAATTGCATTTAACCCCAATGAAGTTTCAGACAACTTAAAAAAATGGGGTGGATTTATCCCTGGCATTCGTGCTGGTCGCAGTACATCTGAATATCTCATGACAGTGCTCACTCGTTTAACGGTAGTGGGCTCTGTATACTTAAGTGCCATTTGCGTGATGCCAACCATTCTAATAGATACTTTTCATGTGCCATTTTATTTTGGAGGCACAACGGTACTCATTCTTGTGGGTGTTGCATTGGACACTAGTCAGCAAATCCAGTCTCATATGATCACGGCCAAATATGAGGGCGTATTAAAAGGTGTTAAAATTAAGAGTCGTCGGGTGCAATATTGAACATTTTGCTATTCGGGCCTCCAGGGGCTGGTAAGGGTACTCAATCGGCATTGCTCGTTGAAAAAAACGGGATGAAACATATCAGCACAGGTGATTTGTTTCGCGAAGCTATTAAAAATAAAACTCCACTTGGTATTGAGGCCAAGGGTTTTATTGACCAAGGCAAGTTGGTTCCAGACTCTGTGACCATTAATATGGTAAAAGAGGCGCTTAAGAGCACAGGCGGAAAGCCATTTATTCTCGATGGTTTTCCCCGTAATGTTTCTCAGGCGCAGGCATTGAAGACTTTACTTGTTGAATTGAATTTGAAACTTGATAAGGCGCTGTTTTTAGAGGTGCCAAAAGATGATTTAATCGGCCGATTGTCGGGTCGCAGAGTATGTCGAGATTGTGGTGCCGTATATCACATTTCAGCAAAGCCTCTAAAAGATGGTAAAACATGTGACTCATGTGGTGGACAGGATGTTTATCAGCGAAATGACGATAAGGCAGAGTCAATTGCGACGAGACTTCAAGTTTATGAGGACTCCACTCGCCCTTTGAAAGAATATTACAAAGGGCAAGAAATATTGACGGAAATAGTTGGCACTGGAGATGAAAGCGATGTATATGCGAGGGTGAAAATAGCAATGAATTCCTGAAAAATTTGTGGACTGTCATGGTCTGTAAATGATAAGGTGTGCGGTCTCAACATGAAACCCTGCAGAATTTGTTAAAAGCCCTGTGATTACGATTAGTTAGATGAGGTTTGAAATGAAAGTTAGAGCGTCAGTAAAAAGAATTTGTGTAAAATGCAAAGTAATCAAGCGCAAAGGTGTTGTGCGAGTGATATGCGAAAACAAAAAACACAAGCAGCGTCAGGGATAGTGAGAGGAAAAATATGGCTAGATTACTTGGTGTAGATTTACCGAAAAACAAAAGAATGGAAGTCGCATTGACTTACATTTTTGGAATTGGACGTTCGCGAGCACGTACTATTCTTAAAGAAGCAAATGTTGAATTAGATTTAAAATCAGATTCACTAGATGATGATCAGATTTTACGTATAAGAACAGCAATTGAAGCTAAAGGAAAAATTGAAGGCGATCTTCGTCGTGAAATTTCGATGAACATTAAACGTTTAGTTGATCTTGGATGCTATCGCGGAATTCGACATAAAAAAGGTCTACCTACACGTGGGCAAAGAACGAAATCAAATGCGCGTACACGTAAAGGCCCGAGAAAAACCGTCGCGAATAAAAAACAAGTTGTATAAAGGGTAATTGAAATGGCTGAACCACAAAAGACCGTGATGAAAGACAAAGCGGCACCAAAGAAAAAAGTTAAACGAAACGTACCTGTGGGTCGTTGTTATGTCCAAGCAGGTTTTGGA
>JAGRAK010000326.1 GCA_020434645.1 Bdellovibrionales bacterium
TAAAAGTGATAGCTTAGAGTTTAGAAACCTTATTTATAAAACAGCAAAAGGTATGAGCTAGTGTACCGAGACTTTATAAAGCCGCTGCTTGATTTCATATTGGCGCTCATTTTGGTTCTGATTCTTTTGCCTATTTTAATTTTGATTTCAATTTTTATTTTTTTTCGAATGGGCGCGCCTATACTTTACCGGCAAATACGAATGGGTAAAAATCTAAATACTTTTACCATCTATAAATTTAGATCAATGGTTAATGATGCTGATAAAATGGGGTCGTATTCAACCGCAAGTGGTGACGCGAGGATAACTCCACTCGGTCAATTTTTAAGAAAAACAAGTCTTGATGAGCTTCCGCAAGTATTAAATGTTTTAAAAGGTGAGATGAGTTTTATAGGTCCTCGGCCAGATTTGCCAGCGCAAAAAGAGCAGTACCCAGATGAAGAGTCTTGGGTTGGGCGGCATAAAGTTCGCCCTGGCATAACGGGTCTTTCGCAAGTTCGCTTTCGTTCTTCATCGACTTTGGCAGAGCGACGAGAAACAGATCTTGAATATGCTCAGAATTTATCTTTCTGGCTTGATGTGCGAATTTTAATTGATACGGTTTTTGTGGTTTTAAAGAGAAAGAATACAAATTGAAAAAGTTGATTCAGTCTTCTTTGTATATCGGTTTGGGATTTTTTGTATCTCGATTTTTAGGCCTAGGGCGTGACTTGCTGGTGTCGGCTCGTTGGGGAGTGACCGAACAATCAGATATGGTCTTATTTTTAATTAATTTTCCGGATATGGTTGTGGGCATGTTGATGGGCACTGCCGTTTCGGCCTTGCTCGTACCACAGTTTGTTAAATCTAAAGATGCTAATGGCGATATGAACCTGTACTCTTCAGCTCAGCAGGCATTAGGCCTTTATGGTCTTATCGTTACGTTAGTCATACTTCTTTTTTCAGGAGAATTGATCAGGCTTTTAGTGCCGGGTTTTGACCTCTCGACACAGGCGCAAGCGCAGGATTTATTAAAGTGGGTGGCATTTGCCATTTTATTCTCATTTGTTGCGGGTGTGCCAAGGGCGGGGCTTCTTTCAAAAGAGTATTTTAAAATCACTTCATTTGAAAATTTATTTTTTAATGTACCACTTATCGCCATTATTTATTTCTTGGTGAATTCTGAGTCTTATTCATTTTTGGGTTGGGCGGTACTACTGGCATCTCTTGCGCGATATTTATATTTGCAGGTGGGGGCAAGGTGGATTGGCTTTCGATTGCGGCCTGTGCGTATGAGTTGGAGTTCTAAAGTTGTGTTGCGATTTTTATCTCTCAACGTGACTTCAGGGTGCACAATCATTTTGTTTTTCACGCTTCGCGCGCTCGCCACTGAGTTGGGTCCGGGGCAACTCTCTATATTTTCATATTTCTTTAAGTTCTTAGAGTTGCCCTTCGGTATTTTAACAACCATAGTATTTTCTATAGGTCTTCCGCGACTATCTTCATCTACGCAAATTCGACATTTAAAAGTTTTGACTTACATTTTTATATTTTCGGTCTTTGTATCTTTGGCTTCTGCATTTATTTTAGTATTAATGCAAGGGCATGGATTTACCTTTTTTAAAGTCACAGCTGGCGACATAGATTTACTACTCAAAACATTAATTATCGGTGTTTTTGCGCTGCCAGCCCGATTGATAATGACGTATTTGCAAAGTTTTGAGTATTCGAATCAATCATCAAAAATAAGTTTGATGGCCAATCTTGCCGCTCTTGGCGTAAGCGTGATTGTTATTTTCAGTGCGGGATCTTCACTAAGTTTAAATCACCTGGCTTGGGTGCTCAATATCTATTATTACATGAGTGCCATCATTATGTTGGTTTGGGCTTTTACTCATGGATTTTCTACTCATTCTTCGAAGTCGGCTGGTTAAATTTCAATGGAAGCCCATAAAAGTGAGTTTGGTGAAGATGCCAAGTTACCGTACTTAAGAATTGCCAATTTTTGGCTTAGTGCCCACATAAATTACTAGAATAATTGTACTTTATAATCTTTAATTCAAATATTTAGCTTATAGGCCGGGCACACGAAATGCAGTAGTTCCACATATGTCTGTTAGATTTAACACTAAATTTACTTTTGATGCCTTAAGAGCGCTGCTTCTAATTATCAGTATGGCGTCGGCTGTCGGTTGTTTCTCACGGGGTAACCCGGATAAAGATTGGACTATTTTATTTCAAGCAATACCCGAGCGGTTGGTTACACATGAGTCAAACATAAATATTGTTTATTATTTACTGAA
>JAGRAK010000327.1 GCA_020434645.1 Bdellovibrionales bacterium
GTATTTCTAGCTCGCCGCCTAGTGATTCTCGCTTCAGAAGATATTGGCAATGCAGACCCGAAGGCCTTGCCGCTGGCCATCGCGGGTTTGCAAGCGGTTGAGTTGATTGGAATGCCAGAGGCGCGAATCAATTTGGCTCAAGTGACTACATATTTGGCCTCTGCTCCAAAATCCAATCGTGCTTATATGGCGATTAATAAAGCGCTCGACTTTGTGAAGAGAACAGGCGCCTTGCCGATTCCGCTGAGTTTGCGATCATCTCAGACAAAACTTGTCCAAAGTTTGGGTCACGGCAAAGACTATAAGTATTCACATGATTATGATCGCGGGTATGTTGATCAAGAGTTTCTGCCCGACGCCGCCAAATCTGAAAAATTTTATGAGCCCTCTGAGCATGGTTTCGAAAAAAATATTCGTCAATATCTGGCTTGGCTCAAGCAAGATAAATAAATCGTCTATAACATAAGTACGAATTCAATTTTATTAAACTCATCTATTCATTACAGGATTTATTAAAAATTTAAGTCGTCTTATTGGCCACAATACAAACACAATCCGTATCGCCTTGAGTTTTGAATGAGTGCTTGGTGTTTGATGGGATCACAATTTTATCTCCAGCCCGTAACAATAGTTTATTTCCGGCGATATCAAAGACGACTTCACCTTGAGCCACGGTGCGAATTTCATCAAAGGGGTGGCGATGCCAATCGATGAGTGTCTCAGGAGGAAACACCTCTTCTTGCGGAACTAGACCCTCAGCCTCAAACATAGTCCTAATCTGCTTTTTGTCAGGAACGATAGGGGCTTGCCATCGAAATACGAGCATCGAAATCTCCTTAATGTCTCATTCTTGTCCAGGACAATAACCCAAAAAATCGTCCTTGTCTCAAGTATTTATTCATATGGTCGAAGAGCTATTTGTAGACTTAAAGTGGAGGACTACTTGGATCACTCTGAAAACTCAAATGTAGGTATGGCAGCAGATCAGGTTATTACGAATTTTATTCAGCGTTCGCCTGGCTTACAAATAAAGATGAACGACGGCGAAATTAATATTTTACAAAAAATCGACAATCGCTCCATTTCTTTTGCTTCAAGCAAAATTGAAGAGGTGCTTTCTCGCCAAGATTCAGATGGCCGCGATTTTCTTCAGGTGAATTTTCTAGATGGACGAAAAATATTGATCACTGAGCGTCTGGTGGGTTTTAAGCCAGCTGAAACAGCTGGGCTTGATCTGCGCAAGCTCCCTAAGGTTGTCACAACCCCTGATTTAGTGAGTGTTGTTGAGGCCATTGAAGAGAGTGTGAACGGCCATGGTCATCGCGCCGAAGAAATCGATGTGTTGCGCCGTGTGTTTGATTCTGTGTTAAATGGTGCCGAAGCCGTAGGCTTTGAAGTTGGAGCTGAGCGCAATTGGCTGAACTTCATAACCAACAACAACCGCAAAGCGTCATGCTAGTCTAATCGAATATACCTTGACCCCACCCCACGAAATGGTAAATCCTGTCGCCTGTTCTTTTGGGGGCATAGCTCAGTTGGGAGAGCGTCTGATTTGCATTCAGAAGGTCGCAGGTTCGATCCCTGTTGCCTCCACCAGTTTTCAAAGCTGGTAAGACGAAAGAACAGTTCTTAGTACTCAAGTAATTCAAGAGCACTCAAAGCATTCCAAGATCACTTAAAGCATTCCAAGAGCACTCAAGTTATTTCATATTAAAAATTCCTCTTCTGCATCACTTCCATCCAGTCTGATAATTCATCGATTTAATGTGTCTCTGCGTGAACCACGCGCAGCTAATTAAATAAAGTCTCGGCGTCGATGAAAATTTCATGTCAGGCGAGAAGGCTGACGCCCTCTGACGACATCCAACTTTGGGCATATGCGGTAGGGTGGTTGATGCATTAAATTAGCTATTTTATTTAAGGCTAGGCCATCAGTTATCAAACCGTTTGCAGACTCGCTCCGTTTGCAGACTCGCTCCGTTTGCAGGCTTAAATCACTTGGCGATTTACACCACTTACAGAATTAAGCCGCTCATAATATCCTCTACACGCCAAGGAGGATTATCCCCAAGCACTTGCGCCGGGTCTCTTTGTAAATCAATTTGTCTTGTCCACTCTTCGCTTAAGAAGTGGTATTGATCATCGTAAGCGTCAGCAGAGCGATTTGCTCCTTGCGCGCAATTTGAAACGGGATCGTAAGAATGGCTCGAGCAGATCGCAACCTCAACAGGATTTGTAAAATCGGCGCCCATTCGGGCTAACCATTCGTG
>JAGRAK010000328.1 GCA_020434645.1 Bdellovibrionales bacterium
TAAGTTTGGTTGTGAATATCTGTATTGTGCGAGCGGCCCCATGAGCCGCTCATCCTCTTGAATTCGATAGCCCATTTTTCTGTAAGTCGAAATGCGGTTTCTATACATCTTCAAAAACATTGCACTATAAGAATCAACAAAATCAATAATCCGTGCAGACTCTTTATTAGTCGATGCCCGGTGAATTCGACCGGCGTATTGAACCAGTCGCCCCTCAAATGAAAGGGGTGTCGCAAAAATCAGGGTGTCGAGCGCTGGCAAATCGAAACCCTCACCTATCAAAGATGCCGTCGCCATTATGAGCAAAGGCTGATTGCTCGCTCGCAATTCTGAAATTCGCGCCAGCGAAGTTCGCCGTTGCTTGTTCGTTAATGTTCCCTCGAGAACAACTTGCTCAACACCTGGCCGCGAAGACCGAATGATATTACCCAACAAATCAAGATGATCTTTTCTATCAGAAATTAAAAGCGGGAACCTTTCTTGATCTAGTGCCTCTGTCACTTTCGCAGCAATAAGCTGATTACGTGATTCATTTTGAACTAAGTGATGGATTAATATGTGATATGGAGGCTGTCGCCCTAGCTCATCTGGGAATACAATCGACGTTTCATATATTGAAACTTCTTTAGGTAAATCTGAAATCTCATTGGGCAGAATCTCGAAGCGAACAGGGCCACATTGCAAAAACATAATTTTCTCAAGTCCGTCTTTACGATAAGGAGTCGCGGACAGGCCAACAACAAATCTGGCCGGCAACTGCTTAAGAATGGCCTCAAACGAAGTCGCAGGAATATGGTGACATTCATCAATAATAATTTGTGAATACTTTTCAGCAATTTCAGACAAATCTTCGAGACGGCTAATAGACTGGAGCATTCCAACATCGATCTTGCCAGTCATTTTCTTTTTTGAACCACTTAAAGTACCAATTTCTTTAATAGGAATATTTAAAAAGTTAGAAATTCTCTCCTTCCACTGATCAAGAAGTGGTTGACGATGAACAAGAACCAAAGTTGAAACTTTTCGATCGGCAATAAGCTTACAAGCCATGACAGTTTTCCCGGCCCCTGGCGGCGCCATGAGAATACCAAGATCTGATTCTTTAATCTTTTTGACAGCCCGATCCTGAACGGGTGTCAATACTCCATTAAATTCTACAGCAATTTTTTTTCTAGCGATCCTCTCGTCACGAATTACAACTTTTGCCCCAGCATCTTGCAGGATTTTTGTGACCTTATCGAGAACACCTCTCGGCAATAAAAAATGCTCGGGACGCATCTCGCCCGAAAATATAAATCGTGGATGAGGATATGTTTGCATCCGCATTCGTTGAAGTTTGTAAAATTCAGGGTTAGCGAAACTCGATGTCTTTTTAAGTCTGGCAATTACCTTGGTTGGCAACCCCTCGATTGGGATCGAGAGCATAGACCCGAATATAACTTCAACATTTTTACCTTCAAGTGAGCGGTCATATTCTTGTGGCAACGATGTCTTCTCAAGAATTTCGTTGTCAGTGATCCACGCGACGTCCTCGAAAGCATCAGGTCGTCTTATTGAGTTTTTGGGCAAGTACTCTTTCAGCAATAATTCGACTTCATATTTTAATAATCTGCGCACAGATGCCAAATATGCCCACTGATCAGCGATAACTTCGAACGCCTCATCAACAAAAGAACTATTGCCGTTATCTCGTGGTCCCTTTTGTAAGGGTAAGGCAATTAAATTGCCAAACCCGCCCCTAGGCAAAAAGTCCTGGGTCGGAAAAAAGCGGTCATACGATTCTAAACTCAAACGGATATTGCGCTCAGAACACTTTGCAATAATCAGCGTCCCGAGAGATCGCGCCAGACGAGCAGGTACAGGTTCGGCAAAAAATATCCACGCATGACCTCCCTTGCCTGAACGCGATCGCTCCATGGCTACGTCAATTCCCAATAGCTGAGCTGTCTGAAAAAATGCTAATAGGTCGCTTTGCCATGAACTCTCATCGAAATCACATGCCAAAAATATACAGGTGTCGTCTTCACGAATAGCGTAGGTGCCAATTGTTGCTGCCCCACGCAGATGAGCCCCCACGGCGACATCATTTAGTGGCATAAATTTCTGATGACTACAATCACCACACTTGATTTTCGGCTTTTGACATATCGGCTTCACCCACTCGTTTTCGCAGACCGGCGAATAGCCACTTTTACCTGTTTTATTATTTTCCCAACGCTTTGGGTAAACATTTTTTCTGCCACAAAACAGTTTTAGGAATAGGTCAG
>JAGRAK010000329.1 GCA_020434645.1 Bdellovibrionales bacterium
GTTTCTAATCTTTTATTGTCGATTTGAAACCATGCCTTTCCATAAAAACCCGGAGCAATAATAACCTCCATTGGTGCTTCAGGAAAAACCCAAGTCACATCTTTTGAAAGCCCCATGACTTCGTAAATCGGAACAAGGTCAGAAGCATCCGCCCCGTATCCATGAAATAAAACAACACAGGGACCGTTTACAGATCCTTCAACTGTCAAAGTCTTAAGCGAACCAAATTGTTTTTCTTTTGCTTGTCGCATGATGAGTAAACTAGCACGTCTCAGAATGAGACAGAAGCACGAATTTACTAATTCTCGAACTAATACACATCTATAATGAACTATGAATACATGTAAGGAGATACTATGAACCATCGCGACCGTAAATTTGAAGTGGAATTCTTCAAGCAAAAGTCCTCAAAAGCAGGGCGCCCTAGGGCTTTTCGATCACTCGCTCGCACTCTCAATAGCAACTCAGCAGGGTCACTAAATTCACTGATTTATGAAACAAAGCCTATTCTTTATTCAGCTTTTGCCTTCGGTTTTCTAAGAAGCTCTGCCTCTTCATCACTTTTCGTAAAGTATGCGTGTCTCGGCATCTTAGCTTTTTGCGCTTATATTATTTATTGCAGACTTGAAAAACGTGGATATTTATAAACACTTATATTTATTAACTTAAATTTCGAATAAAAAAGTATCTAGATCTGGCCGGACTGGCATTGGCGGTTCGGCTTTTGCTTTTCCGATCCATAAAAAACCAACAATTTCTATTTCACTCTGATCAATTTTAAGCAGCTCATAGGTGTCATCCAATGTGGTGATTTTACCCGTACTCCACTTAGTCCCATAACCTTCACTAGCTAAATAAAGCGACATATTTTGAACAGCACAGGCCACCGAGGCGTAATCTTCGCGAGCTTGCTTTGGCATTTCAGTTCTCTTTAACCCCAACACCAAAATTGCACCATGCTCCATAAATTTATGTTCAAAAGATTTTATAGCCGCATCACTTGTTGGAGTTGCTGAACTTTTCGCCTTAATTTGAGCATCTAATTTACCTAAAGCCAGACGCGTTTCATATTTCAAGTTATAAAAACGCCATGGCCAAGTTTGCTTATGATTGGGCGCATGAATCCCTGCCAGAACGGCCTTTTCGATAATTTCCTTAGACACAGTATCCGTGGCAAAAGAGTGTATCGTTCTTCGAGTTAAAATTAAGTCTAATATATTCACGACCAAAGGCTAGCTTTTCTGGCCTTTTCAGTCAATCGACTCTCCTTGAAAATGAATTATGCAAAATTCAAAAATAAAATTTATAACAACGGCCGCTCTCTGTTTAATACTCATAACAAGCTGTGATTTCAGTGGCAAAAAAATGTCTCCGCCTAGAAAAAAATCACCAGCCGCGCCTCCGACTCGCAAAGGCTCGCTCGCCTGTTATTTAAGCATTTGCTTTGAAACAACGGCCACAGATGACATTGATGATCCCAATAAAGACTATGTATACCCCGATCCCGAAAAATTCAGTGACCAAAGTATGCAGCCACAATATATTAAACCCTCTTACTTACTCGATCTCAATGGATTGACCGAAAGCACACCCGTCGCGACCAACTTCAAACTCGGTGATTTCATGGCCATGCGCAAAGGACGCTACGCGCTTTTTTCAAGTGATGTGGTCACAACTATTCAGTTAATACGAAACGAAGTGAATCGCGCCATTTTTATTACCAGCGGATATCGAAGCCCCGGTTACAATAAAAATATTGATGGTGCCGCCACTTGGTCACGACACACTTATGGTGATGCTCTCGATTTTTACGTTGATGGCATGAAAATATCTGAGCTTCCGAAGCTCTGCAATAATCATAACGCCAGTTTCACCTTAACGTATGAAACTCACATTCACTGCGATTGGCGTAAATCTAAATTAGACCCCGCATTTTATATTTCTAAAAATGATAAAATTGACCCAACACGACGTGAAGAATCAATAGTAAAAATGATTGCCAATGAAAGTCGAATTCTTCTCAACGCAATCGATAACCACGTGGAGCTTTCAACTGAGCTCCCGTTACATGAAGACGAAGAAGGCCAGCCCACCCATGAGTGGTTGGTTACACTGCCTACTGGCGAAATCATAACAAGCCAATCGCCTACGCTTAGCATACCAAAAAGTTCTGGCAGCACTCATGTCAAAGTGACCGTTGGCGGATCTATTCACATTGAGGACACACTCCGATGGTAAAAGTACTTTTCGTTTGTATGGGT